>PIXU01000310.1 GCA_003601795.1 Candidatus Methanophagales archaeon | reverse complement strand
GCAAAGTATTCAAAACGGGAATTGGATTTTTACCGGAAGTTGACGATGTAACCACGCGTCCGACGGTATCTGGCGAGCCTGCGTTCTCAAGAGATTTGGTTAATGAAACCGTTACTGTCAGGCTCTATGTGGGCGACCCGCTTCTCGGTGTGATACCCCCGGCTGTACCTTCTGCTTTTGACACCGGCAAGGGCACTTACCCGAGCATAATGGGAACGCACAAAGGCGAAATAAAACCATCGTGTAACATCAACGTTAGCAAACTGTACACCTACCCCTGCCCCGGCACAGGCGGGCACACCGAATCCATCGAACTATACGAAAACGGCAAATTAATAGCGAACGGCACCTGGGAAGGTTATGCAGGCGACTGGCATAACATCACATTACATAACGTATCAGGTGCTCCTTACGTCAGACTGTTGAAAGGTCATAGATACAATTACACTATCGTAACAGGCTCTTATCCACAGATAATCCACGCTAAAGAGCATGAAGCGAAAGAAGGAGGTAATATCACCTGTTCAGAATTCATAGATGCAAATGGAAATAGATACAACGACTGGATACCTGCGATAAGGTTAGAATGAACACCAAAACATAAAACAAAAAGGAGCTGGAAAAATGGGAAAATGGAAAAATATAGAATCTGCAGCATTTGTGGCAATTTTAGTGTTCTTAGTTTTCGCTACAATACCAATAGCAACGGCAAGTCCCGATGATGTGATTTATGTGCCTGATGACTATGCAACAATTCAGGATGCGGTGAATGCCGCTTCTCCTGGCTATACCATCATAGTTAGAGATGGCACCTATACCGAAAATGTAAATGTGGATAAACAACTGACAATTCAGTCAGAGAATGGCTCCGCCAATTGCATCGTTCAGGCTGCAAATCCTAATGACCACGTCTTTGAGATAACAGCGAATTATGTGAATATAAGTGGATTTACAGTGAAGGGGAGCAATACAGCTGGAATGCGTCTTCAATATGCAGACAATTCCACTATATCTAATAACACCGTATCGAACAATGGAGGCGGCATCTACTTGTGCGGGTTGAACAACAACAACATGCTCATGAACAATCTTGCATCGAATAACCACGCGGTGGGCATATGGTTGAGTAGTTCGAGCAACAACAACACGCTTACGGACAACCTTGCATCGAATAATGATTGTGGCATCTACTTGGAAAGCTCAAGCAACAACACGCTCATGAACAACAACGCTGACTCGAACGACTACTACGGCATCTTACTGCATGATTCGAGCAACAATACGCTCGCAAACAATAATGCATCGAACAATGGCTACGGTATCTACCTAGAGTCCTTGAGCATCAACAACCTCATATACAATAACTACTTCAACAACACGCTCAACGCTTGGGATGACGGAAACAACATCTGGAACATCAATAAAACTGCTGGAACGAATATCATTGGTGGACCATATCTCGGTGGAAACTACTGGAGCGATTATGCTGGCGAAGATTTGGATGGAGATGGACTTGGGGATACGTTGCTTCCATACAATTCTTCTGGGAATATAACAAATGGTGGGGATTGGCTACCTCTAGTCAAACCTGTGGAAAAACTGCCTGTTCATAACATCGACACAGAGGAGGACTTCGCAACGATTCAGGCTGCGATAGATGATAATGATACGACGGATGGGCATACGATTACCGTTGATCCTGAGACCTATACCGAGAATGTGAACGTTTACAAGTCTTTAACAATAAAATCAACCTCTGGAAATCCCAAGGATACGATTGTTCGGGCTGCAAATCCTGATGACCACGTCTTTGAGATAACCGCGAATTATGTGAATATAAGTGGGTTCACAGTGGAAGGTGCAAATGGAAGCTGGAAAGCGGGAATATATATTAATGGTGCAGAATACTGCAATGTCTCAAGCAACAACGCATCGGGCAATTACGACGGCATAGCAGGCTGGGGTAGCAATAACATTTTACTGAGCAATATAGCAGTAAATAATTCGGAAGATGGTATATATGTACAATTTGAGAGAAATACAACGCTCAAAAATAATATTGCAATCTCAAATAATGATTCTGGTATAGAAATATGCCACTGGAGTTATAACAATACGCTAATTGGCAATATAGCCTTAAATAACACTAAAGGAATTTTCATGTGGGGTTCTCACTACACCGTATTCAGAAACAACACAATGTCTGGAAACAATTACAACTTTGGCATTGGTTCTTACCATTGTGATTTTGGCGAAATTTCCGAGTATATCCATGACATAGATACGAGTAATACTGTGGATGGGAAGCCAATATATTATAACGTCGGAGCTTCTAATGTTATAATTGACTCTTCCATCAATGCTGGATATATTGCAGTTATTAATGGTTCCAATGTTACAGTAAAAGACATAGAGATGAAAAACAATGTAAATGGTGTTTTGTTTGCACTTACATCAAACTCTTATATTGAGAACGTCAATGCTTTGAATAACCGAGTTGGTATCTCTCTTCATTGTTCTCAAAACAATACCATTTCAGGAAACAATATTAGCAATAACAAGGATGGCATAGAGTTTTATGGTAGCAATAACAATAACAATATTATCTCAGGAAACAACATCAATGACAATAGAAGGGGTATAGCGCTTTGGTTGTGCAACAACAATATTGTATATCTCAATAATTTCATAAACAATACCAATAACGTTTATTCTTATGATTCAACCAACATCTGGAACTCTCCAGAGAAAATAACATACATATACAAAGGAAAAACTTGCGAGAACTACCTCGGCAACTACTGGGATGATTACAAAGAAAAATATCCATATGCTGAAGAGATAGATGGAACAGGAATTTGGGATACACCTTATGGCATAGATTCCGATAACGATGGTTTTCCGTTGATGGAGCCTTGGGAGAATTACTTTAAACCTCTAGAGGAGAAAATATTCGACACAGGCTCGCCACAAAATCCATACCCAAGCATAATGGGAACACACAACGGCACTATCCTACCGTCACATGACGTTTTTGCTAATAAACTGTACACCTACCCATGCCCCGGAACAGGAGGGCATTCAGAATATGTTAGAATTTACAACGAATCCGGAACATTAGCAGAAGGACACTGGAACGGTTACGGTTCAGATTATCACAACATAACTCTCTCGCCTTCAATAACGCTGTTGAAAGGTCATGAATATAACTACACAATTATTACAGGTTCTTATCCACAGATTCATCATACCGACAGGCTGGAAATAGATGATGGAGTTATTACCTGCACTTTATTCATAGATGCCAATGGAAAGAGATATAACGATTGGATTCCTGCGATAAGGTTTGAGTGAATGAAAAATGGAAAGAAGAAAGAAAATGGGATCAGCAGCTTTTGTAGTGGTTTTAGTGTTCTCCATTTTCGCTACACTACCATTTGCAACGGCAACTCCTGATGTGATTTACGTGCCTGATGACTATCCAACAATTAAAGAGGGGGCAAGTAGCAGAGATATAAAGGATAGAAACCTTGTTGCAAAAGCACCGCCAGAAGAAGCA
Source organism: Candidatus Methanophagales archaeon (assembly GCA_003601795.1). Taxonomy (GTDB): domain Archaea; phylum Halobacteriota; class Syntropharchaeia; order Alkanophagales; family Methanospirareceae; genus QEXZ01. The sequence goes on along the minus strand of PIXU01000310.1, from coordinate 2,301 downwards.
TGGAACAAGACCTTCGGTGGAACTAACTGGGATGAAGCACGCTCTGTCCAGCAGACTTCTGATGGTGGCTACATCATTGCAGGATTCACAGAATCGTACGGCGCTGGTAAGCGGGATTTTTGGCTTGTGAAAACAGATTCTAACGGAAACGAGGAATGGAACAAGACCTTCGGTGGAACTGACCGGGATGCGGCATACTCTGTCCAGCAGACTTCTGATGGTGGATACATCATTGCAGGATACACAGAATCGTACGGCGCTGGTTACGATGATTTTTGGCTTGTGAAAACAGATTCCAATGGAAACGAGGAATGGAACAAGACCTTCGGTGGAATTAGCTCGGATTGGGCATACTCTGTCCAGCAGACTTCTGATGGTGGCTACATCCTTGCAGGATACACATGGTCGTACGGCGCTGGTAAGCGGTGTGATTTTTGGCTTGTGAAAACTGATTTCGAAGGAAACGAGGAATGGAACAAGACCTTCGGTGGAACTGATTGGGATGAGGCATCTTCTGTCCAGCAGACTTCTGATGGTGGATACATCATTGCAGGAGGCACACGCTCGTACGGCGCTGGTCGATGTGATTTTTGGCTTGTGAAAACCGATTTCGAAGGAAACGAGGAATGGAACAAGACCTTCGGTGGAACTAGCTCGGATTGGGCATACTCTGTCCAGGAGACATCTGATGGTGGCTACATCATTGCAGGAGAGACAGGCTCGTACGGCGCTGGTGAAGATTTCTGGCTTGTGAAAACAGATTTCAACGGAAACGAGGAATGGAAGAAGACCTTCGGTGGAATTAGCTCGGATTGGGCATCTTCTGTCCAGCAGACTTCTGATGGTGGTTACATCATTGCAGGATTCACATGGTCGTACGGCGCTGGTGGCTATGATTTTTGGCTTGTGAAAGTGAAAGGAGAGTCAGCAGGACTAAAAGTTCACAACCTTAACACAGGCGAAGATTTCGCAACGATTCAGGCTGCGATAGATGATAATGATACGAAGGATGGGCATATAATAACTGTTGATCCTGGGACCTATACCGAGAATGTGGATGTTACAAAGTCTTTAACAATAAGATCAACCTCTGGAAATCCTGCGGATACGATTGTTCAGGCTGCAAATCCTAATGACCACGTCTTTGAGATAACCGCGAATTATGTGAATATAAGTGGGTTCACGGTGGTGGGAGCAACTCGTTATCCGCGTGCAGGGATATGCCTTGCAAGTGGCGTAAACTACTGCATTATATCTAACAACAATATATCAAACACCTGCTTTGGCATCAAGTTAGATAATTCGAACAATAACATGATCCTGATTAACAATGTATCAAACAACGAAGGCGGTATCTACTTGTATTATTCGAGCAATAACACGCTTATAAATAACACAGCAAACTCGAACAACAACTACCACGCCATCTGCTTGTATTATTCGAGCAACAACACTCTCACAAACAATACTGCAAGTTCAAACTACCATTATGGCATCTCCTTGTATCATTCTAACAATAACAGCCTCATAAACAACATCGCTAAGGCAAACACTGATTGCAGCATCATTCTGTCCTCTTCCTGCAATAATACACTCGTAAATAATAATGCTAATTCAAACAATCACGAGGGGATATTTCTCACTTCATCCTGCAATAACATCCTTACAAATAATACAGCTTCGGATAACACGTTTGGTATCTATCTGTACTCTTCCAGTAACAATAATATTCTGGCGAAAAACAACCTCAAATCAAATGTCCATTACGGCATCACTTTGAGTTCTTCAAGCAACAATACCTTCACAAATAACGTTGTCACGAACAACTCCAAAGGGATAGCACTATTTCTTACAAGCAACAATAACAGCTTCGAGAATAATATTCTCTCGAACAACTTCGAGGGAATAGCCTTCTCTTCCTCCAACAAAAACATCATTTATCTCAATAACTTCATAAATAACACTTATAATGCTTTTTCTTCAAGTTCAACCAACACATGGAACTCTACAGAAAAAATAACCTATACCTACAATGGCAATCAATACACCAGCTACCTTGGAAACTACTGGAGCGATTACAAAGGAAGCGATGCCGATGGGGATGGGATTGGGGATACGCCTTACAGCATAGATTCAGATAATGACAATTATCCGCTGATGGAGCCGTGGGGTGGGGAGCAACTGCCAGACTTAACCCTTTCTTCTTCCGACATCTCATTTTCTAATCCCAATCCAGCAATAGGAGAAACAATAACAATCACAGCAACAATCCACAATATTGGAAATGCTGCTGCAAGTAAT
>PIXU01000309.1 GCA_003601795.1 Candidatus Methanophagales archaeon | reverse complement strand
TTAATGCGAAAAGCAGGTTGATATCTATTGTAAAGCAGGAATTAAATGTCGTGTCACAATCAGCGAAGGGTCTTTTGGCTAAATACTTCCCAATAATGTTCGGGTAAAAAGGTGGTGAATGACTATAAACCCCTCTATTGCGATTTCTCTTTTTCTCTTACCAGAAGAAATAACTTGCCCAATTTTTCGTTTTTAACTCTGTATACCCCATTAAGCTCATAATTCCTTTTCTTTTTTTATTCGCTTTATAGCCGCCGTTGCTGCTTCTCTCACGTACGGCATTTCATCATTTAAACGCTTTTTGAGATGATGCATCGCATCTTCACTCTCTATCTTCCCCAATGCTTTCGCCGCATATTGCCTCACTTGCGGCTTCTCATCGTCGAGCAATCTTATGAGATGTGAAACCGCCTCAAATATCTGTGGTTTAAAAGTCGAAAGTTTCCCGAGAGCCGAAGCTGCTAATCGCCTCTCGTTTCCATCCGCGCTTTTCGTGAATTCTATCAATTGGGGAATCGCTTTTGGGTCTTTTGATTCACCAAGTGTCCAAGGGAGTGGATGCCTGCTCGTTTCTGCTCCGGACTCTTTTGTTGACAATCCCAAACCTGATTGATCATCCTTTCTCCATACCTTTTCAACCAAGCACTCTTCCGTTCTGTTTACTGATGCCTTTCCTTTGTCAGATAAAAATACAGGAGATGCTTTTACACTTTTCTCCATTTTCGCCAAGTACCCAAGCTCGACCAGATGCTCAACCCTTTTCCTAATTTCCTTTTGTGTTAGGTAGTTATAGTGGCCAAAATATTTGCGAAGTTTGTATTTTTCACACAACGAATTAGCTTTTAGACTTCCAACAAGAAGTCTGGATATATTCGTTTTATAAATAGGCTTATTTATTGCTCTCAAAATATTCAATATATCGAGTTCAACGCCCTCCAACTCAATTCCCCCTGCGTGTTTCTTGATATACGCAACACCCTTACCTGTTATAAACAACTCCGTGTCAATTGTTTTCAATAACAGACCGTCTATAACCATTTTATCTATCAATCTTCCAAGTTCACCTTTACTCAGCTTCCCCTTTAACATCCCGTAGCACTCAACTCCATTCAGTCCTTCTCTCCTGACGGATATATAGTCATAGCCGAGCAAAACCGAAACCAGCCACGAATATCTTATCCCATTCAACAACACAACTGATTTTAGAACTGTCGTTTCCACATCATCTTCATGGGCTATCCTGAGATTCTTTAGCTCTTCAATCACTTCTTTATCCACAAATTCCATTTCTCTTGCTTTGATACCTTCTTCAAGTTTCAAAAACGGATTGCAAACATCACAAGCGTTGCACGGCTGAGTGTAATCCTCGCTGAAGTAATTTAAGATGAACTTCCTCCTGCATTCCCCGCTATTTACACACTCAACCACTCTGTCAATCTTCTCGAGACCACTCCTCTCCAATTCCAGGAACGCATTTCGTATCTCCTCTACGTCAATTCCCCATAGACCGGGTTTTATCTCCACAGGTATGCAAACGTCCCGTTCTACAAGCTCTATCTTACCCGCCGCTTTCAAATCACGTAAAATCCAATTTAACTTTTGAATAGACATCCCAAGTGCTGCACTTAACGCTTCCAAATCCATCCATTTATTTTCTATGAAATATCCACTCCTGACCACCCTTTCAACTTCTTCTCTGCCATCTAAGTCCGTATCATTCGATCTTATCTTAGCACGCCGGAAAATCTTGAAGTGCGTTCTTATCGCTTCCTTCTCCTCAAGATGATGCAACATTAACCTGACAGGCACCTCATCAAGTCCCAAATCGTATGCCAATTGCTTCGCATTCACGTAAATCAAACCGCTCCCGCCACCCACGCGGTTCATCAAAAAATCAAGCACTGCTTTTATTTGTTTACGAGAGGGAGTATTATATCGAATCAATTTCCTCAGTTTAATCTCGTCACTCCCAGAATAAAGCAATATGCAGTTGGAGATATTTCCATCTCTTCCTGCACGACCAACTTCTTGATAATAGTTCTCTATGGATTTCGGCAAATTGAAATGGATTATACCCCTAATATCTTCTTTATCTATCCCCATCCCGAAAGCGCTCGTTGCGATGACAATCCTTGTTTCACCGCTCATAAAATCATTTTGGACCTTCTTCCTCTTTTCTTTTTCCATCTGTCCGTGGTAAAACGAAGCGCTTAACCCCTCATTTGATAAATAGCCAGCCAATTCCTCTGCTGTTTTCGTGAAATTTACATATACGATGATGGAACCCTTTAGCTTTTCTAAGACACCTTTGAGAAATTCCTCTTTTCTTATGTTGCTTTTCAACGTGAGCACGGAAAACAGTAGATTCTTTCTGTCAAAACTGTCATTAAACGTATCGCATTTGACGCCTAGTTGAACCTGTATATCCCCTTCAACAGTTTTAGTGGCGGTTGCCGTCAGCCCTAAAATGGGTGGGTTATTCAGTTCCCTAATTATCTTTTTGAGTCGTAAATAATCGGGTCTGAAGTTGTGTCCCCAGACGGAAATGCAGTGCACCTCGTCAATCGCGATTAAACTGATGTTGCACGACTTCAATACGCTCATCAATTTATTATCCACAAACGTTTCTGGGGCGACATACAGCATCTTCAATTTCGATTGTTTTGATTTTAGTTGCTCATAGATACGCTCCTTTGTGCTCTGGTCGAGTATAGAATTGATATACGCCACGTCAAGCACACCTTTCTTCTTCAGCCCGTCCACCTGGTCCTTCATCAATGCGATCAACGGGCTTACAACAACTGTCAATCCATCAAATATCAATGCGGGTATTTGGAAGCATAGAGATTTTCCTGCACCCGTGGGTAGAATAGCAAGCGTGTTCTTCCCGGCTAAAACATTGTCAATTATTTCTTCTTGTCGTGAGCGAAAAGAGGGATAATCGAACACGGTGTTTAAAATTGTCAGCGGGTCTTTTGGAGTGTTAGCATCCATTTTTATCTCGTTCATCGTGCTTTTTTATTACTTATGTCTAATATAATACATTTTCGTTTTCTTTAAGAATCTGAATTGGTCCACCAGTAAAGTAACTCAATCAGTGAAGAGATTGATAGCTGCAAATATGGTGCGAGAGAAGGAGGAGGTTGTGTCCGGAAGGGCAATAATGGTGATAGTTCCGGTGAAATGGACAGAATACTTTACGGGGGATGAACTAAAAGAAATTATGGGGATGAAACTTTAGTTTCCAAAGCCTCTTTACCGCCGGTCAATGAAGGAAAAAATCTTATCCTTCATTTTCTCTCAGTGAGATGCGTCCTGATTACATTTAGGAATACTTCACCATATTCTTCATATTTCCTGTCACGGATGCCCTTTATGTGCATTATTCCCTCCTTTGTAGTCGGCATCTTGGTTGCCTTTTCTTTTAATACAGAATCCTGAAAAACCATATATGGTCGGATATCCCTTTCCCTTGCTAGATATGTTCTTAATCTACCTAATTTCTTAAATAACTCATTGTCATAAGCTTTGGTCTCTACTTTTCCATAAATCTCACTTGCACTTACGTCCCTGATATGGTTTTGATTTTCGGGTTTTAACTCCTCGGATGATTCGTAAATCATCTCATCTTTTGCTGCTTCTTCCTTCTATTTCCCTGTCTTCTCAATAACATCTGCATCTCCTCCTGCAAACCCGTCCGTTAATTTTTCCATCTCTTCAGGCGTGGTTATTTCCACCTCCTCTCTTTTCAAAATAAACCTCACTTTACCCTTTTCTATCAGCCCCTTTATCTCCTTCTCCTCCCGTGTTAATCCAGATGTGCCCGTTTTTACTTCTATAAAATCCACATACTCATCGCTAATCCCGATGAAATCAATGGGCTGCCCCAGAGGAATAATTCTTTTGTAAGCGGCTAAAAGCCTCATAAGTGTTGTAAGCTCCCCAACTTTTCCTTTTCTAACGCTAATACCAGATTGTATGCTCTTGAGGACTTTATTCGGTAATTCCCTGCCCATTTCGCCTATATTTTTGTCAAATTCCTTCAAATCCCGCAATGCGCGTTCCAATACCTCATTTACCGGATCCTTAACATCCTTTGGAAGTTCACTCCGCAATTTTTCAAATAATTCCACAACTGACTTCAAAGTGCCTGAAACACCACCCACACGTTCTGACACTTCACTCACCGTTTCACGAACCGCTTTAGAAATATCTTCCTTTATCTTTGCTGATATGCCTTCACTCAGCTTCGTTAAGTCAATCCCTACTGCCTCTTTTCTCTTCCTCAGCGAAATGCCCAATAAGACCAATCCAAGCAGGATTGTAACAAGTAAACCCACAATCACGTATTCGAGCATTTCCTCAGTCCTTTATTCTAACTTTATCGCCAATTATCACACTGTTGCCGGAGGGGTCATCAATTATCAGTTTCATGGACGCATTACCCGCTTTTATGTCCGCTATTTGCATCAAAACCTGTTCTGCACGCCTCTTTCTCGCGCCTTTAACATCCCGGCTCAGCATCCGCACCGCATCTTCCACTCGCTTCAACACGCCTTCTACCGTGCTGATAAAACCTTCGCCTCGTCTCGGCTCCACCTTTACGCCCAGTTCCGGTATCTCAATGCGTCCAAATGAAGACCTTACTACTCGTATGTTCAAATCTTCCACAGAAGAAATCTCCACCTCGTATCTTCTCCTCCTGCCCTCTCTATCTCCTGATAGCAGCATCACATCGGTGGAGCGATGCCCGCAGGACGGGCACACCGCAATGAACATAAGCGCATCGCCAAAATAAGGTATTTTGTAGGGTAAAAACTGCAGCTTACTCGTAGCCCCGCAAATCGGGCATTTCTCTTCCACTTTATTTCGAACTCAGTTTTTTCCGTTCTATTTTGATTCCAGCTGGCGCTACTATCACCTGGTCGCTCCCAATCCCCGCGATATCGCCTCCTACGTCAAAAGCCGCCATCTTCAAGTCTTTTATCACCTTCTCTAACAGTCCTTTGTCCTGTTTCGCCACGGATATATCCAGAATCAGTATATTGCCGGCATATATCTCCTTTTTCAGTTCGGGAACGTCATATAAACCAGTAACTTCCGCAGTCTTTATGTACATCTTTATGTCCTCTGCGGCCTTTAGCTCCTCCTCGTACTCTTCTATGTCCAGGTCCAGATAATCGTCCTCATTCTCCGTTATTCCTCCCTTCTTCCCAAACATCTTCCCTAAATCTTCTTTTATCCCCATTTCCACTCCCCCTTTTAATTAAATTTCTATTGTTTATTATTCCCTCTCTATCCTAACATTCACATAGAAATATTGTGTGTAATTAATAAAAGGTATTGCATATTTTAGACATCTTTTCAACTTTTACCATAGAGAACGCTGAGTTCGCAGAGAGAGTTATAATCATTCCAAAAAGTATTAACCACAAGATTGCACGGATTTTCACGAGATTATTTATAAAACTTTTTTTCTTTTAGCACAGGTTTTCTTTTTTTAAAAAAAGAAAAAGTGTTATTTTAATCTCGTGAAATCTCGTGGTTTATTAATTACAATTTATTACCGGAAAGATCATAGTAACCACTCTAAACCGCTAAACCTCCAAGCCGCCAAGCCGCTAAACGGCTAACCGTCAAGTTAGAATTGTGTCAATTTCCACTGTCTCGCGACGCACACTTCTCCCGGTATTTCCACGGGGTATTTCTCCGTCAGACAGCCCAGGCAAAGATTGTTCGCATCTATTCCTACTGAATCTATAAGCCCTTCCATGCTGAGATAGCCAATGGAATCGACATTTAAAAACTTGCGGATGTCGTCCATGCTCCTTTTTGAAGCTAATAGCTCGTCCCTCGTTGGCGTATCAATGCCAAGGTAGCAGGGTGCTATTATTGGTGGACTACCTATTCGCATATGCACCTCTTTCGCACCTTTTTTTTTCAAATACCCTACGATTTTTCGCGATGTGGTCCCGCGCACGATACTGTCATCCACCAGAACGATTCTTTTTCCCTCCACATTAGCACGCACGGCGTTTAATTTCAGTCGCACCGCAATATCTCGCGAAGACGCCTCGGGCATGATAAACGTCCTACCCACATATCTGTTCTTTATGAAACCTTCCAGATAATCTATTTTTGCCCGTTTCGCATAGCCTATGGCAAACGTGATGCCTGAATCGGGCACCGGTGAGACCATATCCGCTTCCACATTGCTCTCCTCTGCCAATCTCTCGCCTATTTGCCTTCTCACGTCGTACACCAACCTTCCATCCAGCACTGAATCCGGCCGTGCAAAGTAGATGTACTCAAATACGCAATGAGCCGTGTTTCGCCCTCGATATAATTGATGACTTTCCAAATCCCCGTCTTTTACCATTAATACTTCACCTGGTTTTACATCTCGTATTGAAGTTCCACCTAGCATCTCTATTGCAGGACTTTCTGATGCGATTATATACCCGCTGCTGCTCCCTCCGTTTTCAGTATCCTGTATTTCGGCAACGCACAACGGTTTAATACCCAACGGGTCTCTAACGGCTATTAAGGTGTCATTCAACAAAATAGCCAGCGAATAAGACCCGATTACTCGTTTCATCAGTTCCTTTATCGCGTCTATCGGGTCATGCTTCACCAGCTCATTTGCAAGTAACTGCGCCATTACTTCCGTGTCCGTGGTAGAATGAAAAACCCTGCCCTCTCGTTCTAACTCTCTTCTTAGCTCTCCGGTATTCACAAGGTTGCCGTTATGTGCAATGGCGATTTTACCCTTACGATAATTCACGAGTAAAGGCTCGGCATTCTCTTCTCGCGACGCGCCGGTCGTGGAATATCTGACGTGCCCTATACCAATATTTCCTTTTAACGATTCTAACCGATGCTTGTTGAAAACTTCGTAAACAAATCCCAGCCCTCTTGCCAGTGTTATGTCCTTCGCAGACGCACCTATTCCGTTCCCTTTAGCTCTGAAATCTTCTCCCGTACTCACTGCTATACCTGCGGATTCCTGCCCCCGGTGTTGTACAGCATAAAGAGCGTAAAAGATAGGCAAAGCGGCATCCTCATGCGTTAAAGCGATACCCGCTATTCCACATCCTTCTCGCATGTACCGTTCGCCTGCTTGTTTTGTCATTTCTAATTACCGCACCAATCCAATCACACCACTGCCTCGCGAAAATAGTAATCCGTCCCGCTTCATTGCCTCTATTACCTCTTCTGCCTTATCTCTGTCCATGCCTTCCTCCTCGGCGATGTCAAGCACGTCTTCTATCGGCACTTCATCTCCGTGTTCTGCTTCCAGCTCCGTTATTATCGCCTTTATAGACCTTGCTCGGTCCCTCCGCGTTTTTGTCGTGCCCGCGTTTATCCAATCAACATCCAGCTTGTCGGTTTCCGGGTCAGTAAAAACATGCTTTAAACAGTAGTTAACCACCTCGATCACACATTCTGCATCCTCAGCCGTTATTTTATCACTCAGCCGGGTTCGCGCCTTCGCCTCGCCAAGCCGAATTAAAGCTTCTAATTGCCGTGCTGTTACCGGAACTGGCGCTTCATCATCTTCATAACCCTGCCTTCGAAGCCCGATATAAAACTCCAGGAACTTGTTCTTCGCTTCTTCGCTCATCACCGGGAATACATTCCTTTTACTCCACGCAACATATTTCCTTAATAAGTCGCCTTCTACTGCCGGCTCCATTGTTCGCATTACCTCCCCGAAATGCTCTTTTTCTCCTTCTTCTACCTTCCCTATGTTCTTTATCCTCGCTTGTACTTCACCCGCGTAATGCGTCTCTATTATGTGTTCCGCGGTCTTCGTGTCCATATCTTCATTTGGGCGGTCCATGATGGTGTAAATAAGGTCGAATCGCGACAATAACGTAGGCGGCATATTTATCTGCTTTGAGATCGTCTCGTATCGGTCAAAACGACCACCTATGGGATTCGCAGCCGCTAATAACGCACACCGTGAATTTAACCTCGCCATTATCCCTGCTTTCGCTATGCTCACCGTTTGCTGTTCCATTGCCTCGTGTAGTGCGTCGCGGTCTTCCTTTTTCATCTTGTCTATCTCGTCCACTGCCGCTATCCCCTTGTCTGCAAGCACTAACGCACCTGCCTCTAACGTCCACCGTCCTTCTCCAAACTCGTCTCGCACCGCGGCAGCAGTGAGCCCCGCAGAGGTGCTGCTCTTGCCTCCTGTATATAAACCACGTGGCGCTAACTTCACCTGGTAAGAGAGCAGTTGACTCTTTGCGACTCCCGGGTCGCCAACGAGCAGCACGTGTATGTCCCCTCGCACCCTCGTCTCGTCCGGCAGCTCCTTTGGTATCCCGGCAAACAACTGGAGTACCATCGCTTCTTTTATCTCGTTGCAGCCGTATATGGAGGGTGCAATGCTTCTTATTAGTTTCTCATACACGTCCGGCTGATTCTTCAGTTCCATTATCTCGCGCTCATCTTCTTCCGTTATCTGTATCTCTTCGAATGCCTCCTCCATTACCTCCAGCGAATTGCCATCCAGGTATATATCAAAGAAAGGCGTCTTTCCGAACTGTGTCGTGCGCTGATACGACCTTAAAATACCGGTAACAATAATACGGTCGCCCGGGGCAATCTCACCTGAAATGTCGTCTTCCAGATTTACGTCTATCGCCTGTGGTAGTTCCCCGCCCCTCAACTCCTCTGGCGATTCCTGTAACCTTATCTTTTGCGTATTTGCGAATTTGCACCTATCCACCAATAGCTTGAAATGCTGAACTTTTCTGCCACATCCTTCGCACTCCCGTGGCTCCTTGAATTGCCTCCCTCCTGTTTGCTCCACCGAAAAGATATGTCCACAAAAGGGGCATTCAAATACCGCTTCCACCACTCGCGGTCTTACTTCCGTCGCCTTCGTTACCAGCCCCTCAATACCCATCAGCTTACCGATATCTCCGCTTCGAATATCGCGTATCTTCAGCTTTCTCGGAAGTTTTATTATACGGAGATTCGCTTCTTCGAGTGTGACACCGGTGGGAATGTCCATTTCCCTTAACGCCTGTGTTGCAGAAGCAATTGTCACATCAGGTTCTTCTAACAGCATATCTGCAAGATTCTGGTCGTATGAGTCCATATCGGCGAATTTGACAAATAAACTACGCTTTTCGGGATATGAATTTGACATCTCTATAAGCTCGTTCCAGCAATAGCGCTTTAGAAAGCCCTCCCACCTCTCGGTTACCAGGTCTTGCATCATTTTATCTTTGCCTTTACCTTTACCCTTTTTATCTCATGTTTGAATATGATATAGGTGTAGTTTAGTTGATACAAACACAAATATTTTTTTTTAAAAATTGAGGATAGTGATGAGAAAAGAGGTACGTATGGGAGTAGGAGCGGGTGCAAGAATTAGAATAATGGAATTAGCAGTTGTTTTTGACGGTGCCGGCGTTTTATATGCACCTTTCAGGATTATAAAAAATATAGAAAGGGGCGTGACAAAACGGAGCAGGGTTTCAGGAATTACCTGCACAGCCCACCTTGAAAGGGGTGCGATGGCAATTTTAAAGACAAGGTACGAAGAAACGCTGGAAAAGGCGGAACCTTCCAAAAAGCTGTCTGACGTGATTCGTGAGGAAAAAATAGAAATTAAGGTGGTGTATAAAAAAAAAGGAGTTAGTGACCGCGAAGTAGTAGAGGCAATTTTGGAGGATAAAGACGTCAAACTAAAGGATGTGCATGAAACGATGTCCTTTTTAAGAAAGTGCGATATTCTTCCCGTAGTAGGGGTGGGCGTGATTATGGACCTGGCATCGAAGAAGACAAAATACCTGATTGCCGGGGGTATAAATTTCTTCCCGGGAACGCAAAACCTACTTAAACAATTGCATGAGATGGGTGTTGCGATTTTTCTTGCCTCGGGTGACAGGATAGAAAAGGACGAGATGGCTCCTTATCTGCCGGATATGCCCCCGGAGAATATTTTTGGTATGATGAACCCCGAAGGTAAGTGTAAATTAGTAAGAAAGTTGAAGGAGCAGTACAAAGTGATAATGGTGGGAGACGACAGGAATGATTATCTCGCGATGAGGGAGGCGGATATAGCGGTGTTATCGCTGCAGGAAGAAGCGGACAGGCCGGGGAAGATTTTTGAGGTTGCCGATATCCGAATAAAAGATATAGGGGAAATAAAGGAAATAATAGAAGAGATAGAGTAAGGGGATAAAAATGGAGCGCGCAAAAGAAGGTGAAGAGTTAAAATCGCTGGCAGCGAACTTGAGAAACTTCGATGGTGTGAAGCGAAAACAAGCCATAAGCGACTTCGTAAAAAGGTTGGGGCATTCCGACCTCGTAGGAAACCGAACGATAGTAGGATTTGGAGAAGATGCCGCGGCACTCGAGATTAACGGCGATAATCTCATTCTGCTTGCGGTAGACGGTATCTGGGGCAAATTGCTGGATGCTGACCCCTGGTGGGCGGGATATTGCGCTGTGCTTGTGAACGTGAATGATATAGCGGCAATGGGCGGCACCGCATTGGCAATGGTGAATCTGGCATCCACGCAGGAGAAGGAAATCTGTGCAGAACTGGGGCGAGGAATGGGGGACGGCGTGAAGAAATTCGGCGTGCCTATGGTCGGTGGTCATCTGCACCCAGATACTTCTTATAATGCGCTGGATGTCGGAATAGTAGGGATGGTAAAGTGTGATAGTGTCATAGTTTCAAGCGGTGCGAAACCAGGCGACCACGTATTAGTCGCGATTGACCTTGATGGTCGAGTATATCCAACCTATAATTTGGCATGGGACAACACGACAAAGCGGTCTGAGGCTGAGATAAAAAAGCAGTTGGATACAATGGTGGAGATCGGGGAGAAGAAATTAGCAACTGCGGGGAAGGACATAAGCAATCCCGGCACGCTGGGTACATTTGGTATGCTACTCGAGTGCTCGGGGGTGGGTGCAACAGTGGAGCTGGATAAGATACCAGTGCCAGGACCTGACGTTGCGGGGCAAATATCATTCGAGCACTGGTTGAAGATGTATCCGGGGACAGGATTTGTACTCACGGTAGAGAACGAGGATGATGGAGCAGAGTGCATCGAAATATTCAGGGATGCGGGAATAGAAGCCGCTATCATTGGTGAAATAGACAGCAGCAAGAAGCTAAAAATAACAAATGGCAACGATACGGCAACCGTATTTGACCTTAATAAGGAGATAATAACGGGAATAACGAGCAAAGAAAGAGGGAAATAGGATGGGATAGGACAGCATAAGTAAGTTCATATTGCCAAATCTCGAGTAAGACATGAACGAGAATTTTGATGGCCTGTACGAGCAGATAAGGAAGGGAGAGATAGAAAGGGGAGATGCGGTATTTTTAGCGGCTAATCCCGGTTATCTGTTCCAGCTCGCCGATGAACTGCGTAAAGAGCAGAAAGGCGATATTGTCACGTATGTGTCGAATCGAAACATAAACTTCACGAATGTTTGTGTAGGCAACTGCAAGTTCTGTGCGTTCCGGGAAGAGAAGGAGAAAGGATATTTACTGAGTATGGATGCGGTTTTGAGTAAGGTTGAAGAAGCGGTGAACAATGATGCAACGGAGATATGCATTCAAGGCGGGCTGCACCCTGACCTTACCCTGCCGGACTATTGCAGAATCGTGGAAGAAATAAAATCGAATTTTGATGTCCATATACATGCCTTTTCGCCGATGGAGATACACCATGTAGCGAGAAATTCCGGGATGAGCGAAGAGGAGGTGTTGAAAGAATTAAAAAAAGCAGGTCTGGGCTCTGTTCCGGGAACGGCAGCAGAAATACTCGATGATTCCATACGACGGATAATATGCCCCAAAAAGATAAAAACCGCGAGGTGGGTGGAGATAATAAAGACTGCACATCGGTTAGGTATTCCCACAACGTCTACTATTCTGTATGGGCATATCGAATCATTGGAGGACAGGATAGAGCATATATTTAAGATAAGGGAGATACAGAAGGAGACAGGTGGATTCACAGAGTTTGTGCCGCTGAAGTTCATGCGAAAGAACAACGAATTGGGAAGAATGGTGAGCAGAGAAGTTTCCTTTTTGGAAAATGCCACTGTTCACGCGCTATCAAGGGTTATTCTTCATCCTTATTGTGTAAACGTGCAGGCATCATGGGTGAAGTTAGGCGTGGCGGATGCGCAGAGGATGCTTCATTTTGGTGTAAACGATTTAGGTGGGACGTTAATGGAAGAGAGCATCTCAAGGTTATCGGGTTCCACGGCAGGTGAGTATATGAGTCCAGAGGACTTCAAGCGAGTGATAAAGGATGCAGGGCGAACGCCTAAGAGGAGGGATACATTATATAAATTGTTGTAGCGTTGTAGCAAATCTTTAATAGGCGAAGTTACTGAAGAAGCGATAAACGCATGTGCTAGTGTCTCAACAATTTAATCCTTAGACGTAATACTTGGACAACTTCTTATCAGCCTTCTCCTTCGTGAACTTCCAGTTGATCTTCTTTTCATAGTCATTCCTTCTCTTGGTCCATGCCGCCACTTCCTGGGTCAGTGTCTCCTTGTCCCCGATCC
>PIXU01000308.1 GCA_003601795.1 Candidatus Methanophagales archaeon | reverse complement strand
CTGAATCTATATAACAGAAGAAAGCTCGATTGAAGCCGCTAAACTTCTCATTTTCAACCCATGCACGTATTCTCCATTCACCCTCTTTAACTACCTTTATAGAAATCTTGTGTTCGATCTTCTCATCCCTCTTGATATCACCATTCCACAGCAAGTTTCCCTCTACTAACTCGATTCCTTCGGGTAAAAACATTTTAATAGTCGTATTAGGTGCGTCATCAATGGTCTCAAGAGTGAAAACAAGTTCAACGGTCCTGTTTAAAATAGGGGCATCAGAAACAGAAAAATTTCCTTTATAGAACTCTGTTGTTAAAGGAACTGTACCTTTCTCTTCTCTTGATGATAATCCTTGAAAATACCACACACCTAAAATAAGAATCACCACTAAAACACACATAAGAACCACCACATACATCCAAACATTCGATTTAGGCTTCATCATCCCATCGCCTCTCCTTCAAATCCCATACTTCCCCCGCGCCATACCGTTAAAACAACCCCTCACAACCGCCAAAACCACAACCGCACACCATACCCCGTGCCTTTTCTCATGTTGCGCATCGCTCCCGCAGGACTTACCCTTTGGCTTCATCACATATAAATTTTTCGAAACTTTTTCGGTTGATATGAGACCATCCAAAAATTATATGACACGAGCTACCAGACAGTGACAATTGATGAGATAGGGACGCCTACACCTTCCAAATCCCGAGGGAAGACCCAGGGGATACGACTGGATAAAGCGCTGGAACGTCTGGATAACAAAGTAATGGCAGACATCTTGGCAAAGCCAAAGGAAATCGAGCAGAGAAACTGCGTGAGCCGCAATTAGAGGACACTATCGCCCTTTTTGATGCCGGGCTCTCAAATGGACCCGAGATAATTAACTCATCTTCGCTCCTTTTTCGTTTTTTAAATACTACTTTCTCCAATACCGCGATACTCCCTTCTTCAACGATATTCATTTTATTCGAGACCTCTGGCACGATATTCTCAAATTAGTGAAATGAACTGGATAAAATGAGAAATCCTCGCTTTTCCGCGGATTTTATCGATAGATTCGGCGCCTTTATCTTCGCAAGAATTAAATTAATTTAGAAATCGGGATTGTGGGTCGCATTACGGAGGACTAAATTAGGTAATTGTTGGACAGCCTCCTTTCATTTAAAAAATAAAAAGAGGGGTGAAAAAATATCCCTTCAAAAAATTATTTGTTATTGTTTATCTTCTTCAACGTTGCTACTGCAAGAACGATGCTCATTATGCCAACTAAAGCGAGCAGTCCTATGGGGCTGAATTCTGGTACTGGTACTGGAACTGGTGGTGGAGGAGAGCCCCCAGCTCCTACAGGTGTGCCAGTCAGGGCCGACACAGGAATATCTCCGTAGACTGTGTTAGCTGCGGTATCAACTCCGCTATTATTAGCTTCATGCCACGTGTCCGGCTCCTCCCAGTAATATATGCGCAGCGAATTCTCATCAAGCCCAACAGCTTCCACCTCGCTATCGATATAGTGTACTACAATATGGGCAGTGCCGCCGGTAAAACCACTCACATGAACATCGATGAACTTAAGCGGGTTCTGACCGGTGTCACCCACGAAAGTGGTAGCAGTATCTGGCTCCTCACTGTATCTGAACACTGTTATCGTGCCTTCAGTGCCATAGTATGTCGCATTACTGATGTCCACCTCGGTATCTGCTTCAGCGCTGGCATCAAAATTCGGAGGATCGCTACCCGAGACGGTCGTTGATGATACCGTGCCCATCTCTATTGGTGCTAGCAACCAAGGGCGGAAGTCCACATTGTCGCTTACCGCATCGCCACTGCCAGGACCAAGTCCTGAAGGCCCGCTGGCATCACCCCACCAGTTGTTCTCGGCGTCGAATGTGTCATTGTGATCCTCGTTCTTCACGCCGATGTCGTTCCCGACAATGTTGTTGAAGTGTGCCTCGTTCCCGGCAGCAGCACCTTCTTTGACGAGGATGCCTGTGTCAACACCATTAGTCAGAACGTCGTTGCCGATGATCGACACGTTAGTCCCAGACTCAATCTCAACTCCTGTCTCATAGTTCTGGATGGTAAAGCCGGTAAGATTCACATTACTGGCCTCGACCTTAACGCCTATGCCACCAATCATTGCGCCATCAAGGACCGGAGACGAAGCTGCCTGAACCGTCAGGCTCTTGTTGACGACCACGTTCTCGCTGTACGTCCCATCATGCACGAGGATGGTGTCGCCAGGAAGGGCAGCGTTTATGGCGTCTTGGATGCTGGTGGTATAAGTTACATCATTTATTGTTCTAGACAAGACTTCTATCGTGCCGGTGTCATCGTCAAGGGTGTATTCAGGAGTTCCATCACCATTTGCATCTATTGTGAGGTTATCGAGGTAAACATTAGCGAGCACACCAGTAGGACTCGTTGGTGAACCAGCTCCCAAGGCTATACCTAGGACCTTGTCGCCGTAAAAATCGCTAATGTTAGCCTGGACAGGCACCGGTTCTGCCGGGTCTACTGTATACCAGTTTGCCACTCCCTGACCTGCCAGTGTCCACCGTACCCATGCATCAACGGTGCCCAGAGGAGAAGTAGCTCCTAAGATGGCGTCAACCTCTCCATCGCCGGTAGTATCAAGAAAGAGGAATATCTCGTCCGGAGCGTTAACATCGCTGCCCCCTGCCGTGTAGCCCCAATAGTTTATCTCGGTGTCGGCGGTAAGCGTGAAGTCCGTAGGTATACCTACCATCGCATAGTCCGTTGTCGGCGCTGCGGTAGTTACGTGAATAGCATCAGTGCCTGATTTGGCTACAATGCCGGGATTACGCTCCCATCCAATGCTGATATTTGTCGCAGGGCTAGCCCCCGTATTATCCCTCGTTATAAATGTGGGATTTGGCAAAGTCTGCGCCTCCACTGTTCCCGCCATTGGCAATAAAACTGCAAATGCCGAAACTACCAAAATCGCCACTAATACAAAAGAAAATCTTTTAGAAATCTTGTTTAAACCGTTTATTCCCGAATCAAGTCGATTCCCACCGACATATCCCCTGTTGTGTTGTATCGCTCTATTGATATCTTTTTCAACTTTTTCCATTTTTACCTCCTGAAAATTTAGGTAGAAGAGGTTATATATAAGCTTTTTGGTTAAGGTGCTGTGTTGCACAATTATTTGAAAAGTGTTTTATTTTTCTCCTTTTGTCAATCTAACCTTTTAAAATCATCCTTTTCCAAACCACAAAAGAAATAACTAGAACGCTCCTTTACGCATTTTGGGTTTTTATTGTCAATATTTCGTAGAATTATGCAACACAGCACATACTCCCACTTCGGTATCCCTCAAGGTCAATGGTGATGTAGCGGAAACCGAGCTTCTTCAGTTCCGTGCTGAGATATTCAAGCTGATTAAGCCGTTTTAAATTGAAGAAGCGCGTAAGTTCCTCCCTCGCCAGCTCTATCCTTGCTATCCCATCGCAGTGCAGCCGAACCCTGAGCTGAGAGAAGCCTGCATCTAAGAGGATATTCTCCGCATTCTCTATCATCGCCAGTTTATCGCCCGTTATCCTCTCGCCATAAGCTATCCTTGTCGCTAAGCACGCATT
>PIXU01000307.1 GCA_003601795.1 Candidatus Methanophagales archaeon | reverse complement strand
GTACTCGCTGGTATCGCGGGTCTTTGTCTTGAATCTCCCGCGAAATCGCTGCCAAAACTCGTATAAGCGCTGGGTAAGACTCTGTATAGCTTCCTCTGGTAGCCCCCATCGCTGGGGGTCGAATGTGTATTCATGATTCTTCAGTGCACATATTTTTGCAATAGAAGTATTCATTATATAAATTTTATTAAATGTGACATTGTCAAATTAAAATCCAAGGTAGTTTTCTGTATCCGTTAAACCCCCATCATCACTTCTATTTCTATTTTAATCCACTGTTACGGTGTAACACAACTAAACACCCCTACATTTTCTCCG
This sequence comes from Candidatus Methanophagales archaeon, assembly GCA_003601795.1. GTDB lineage: Archaea > Halobacteriota > Syntropharchaeia > Alkanophagales > Methanospirareceae > QEXZ01. The sequence continues at coordinate 4,857 of PIXU01000307.1, read as the reverse complement.
ATACTGCCTACAATAGCCCTTTTCTCATTTTAATAGCTAATTCGCGCACTTTCTCAAAGTCCTTATCCTTCTGCGATTCGAAAAATGCATGCAATATTATTCGCACCACTTCAGACTTTGTCAGTTCAAGGTCTTTTGAGTTACTCGCAATGTATTCCACGCGCTCTGCGATAGATTCATCTATCCTTGTTAGTTTCACTTTATCCTTCTTCATTAGTTGTTACATTGTAACAGATGATATATAAGCTTTTAATTATCAAATCCGACAAAAATATCCCTCAGGAAACTACATCGGTTTTTAGAATGAGAAAGAGGACGATAAAAATGAGGGCTAAAATAATCGCATTGGGAATTGCGTTGGTGTTTCTTTTGAGTGCTTCGGCGGGTATGGCTTCCGCCTTATTAAATCAAGAGCTAAGAGGTGATAAAAAGAGGAAATATGGAAAAAAAATTGGGATAGCAATTCTATTGGCTGGAATTGCTTACAAGGTAATGTTGTTTGTAACATAAATAAAAATTAGGAGGTGATGTGAAACGGAAATGACAGAAGCAAATTGGGGTGGTGTAGTAATCGGAATAGTGGTACTAATAGTTGGCATACCATTAACGTTAAGTGGTTGGAATGACATGCAAAGCGTTGGAGCAGTGCTATTCGCATACGAGAATTCCCCCTTCGCGGGATATATTCTGTCTGAATTGAAGGGCGACTACTACATGGCATGGGCAAAAACGTTACTGGGAATCTCATTAGTGATGGGTGGACTTTATGCAGTGTTTTACAATATCACAGGTCAAGGTGAAAAAGAAGAGGAATTACAGAGAATACAAGAAGAAGCATACGAAGAAGTACAAAGAATGTGGGGATCTCATGAAGACTCCGAAGAGCGGAGTGAGCAAGAGAAGAAGTCTCCTCCAATATGAGAAAATAAGAAGTCTAAAAAATTAGGAGGTGATAAAGAAAAAAATGAAAATGGTAACTATATTTCTGATAATAGTAACATTGATTTCCGCTTGCACCTCAATAATTTCAGCGACAAGCGAAAACGGACTCAGAGATTTGTTGGTTGAAGAGCCAATTCAAGGCATAATTTTAGAAAATGAGAAGGATTATATTTCAGTAAAATCTAAAGTTCTTGCTAATTATGAAGGGGTAGTAGATAACGTTTGTGCTGATTATTGGGATAAACGTCCTCCTGGGTTTCCTGGAGTTACAGCAGAGATATGTATCATTGAATTTGATAATATAACAAACGCAGAAAAAGGATACGAAACTACGAAAAACATACCATCGTATTGGAGTGGTTATAGTCTCTGGGGTTGCTCAACGACTACAAGGGATATCGGGGGTTATGATGTTTTTTGGTTCAGTGATTGTGAGTACCATCATCAGTACATGTTGTGGAGGAATGAAAATTATTTATTGTTTCTAATGACTTTTCATGATAATGATGAAGCAACAGAGAAAGCAGAAGAGATCATAAAGGCATACAACAAAAAAATCGGAATCAGTAAAATACCGATTATCGGAGAGACACCGGGATTCGAAGCCATATTCGCCATCGTAGGTCTATTGGCATTTGCGTATATAGCTCTGAGAAAAAGGGAAGGTAAATAAAAAATGAAAACTTTTGTGGTTTCTTTTTTCCCACACCATTTCTAAACTAAAAAGGGAGGGATATAGAAAAAGATGAAAACAAAAGCAATTTTGGTAGGTATAATCATGCTGGTGGTAATGCTGGTAGTGGCATTTACAGGATGCATAGAAATGGAAAAGACTACAAAAATCGGAGATATTCTTGACAATCCACAGAGATACAGCAACAAGAGTGTTGTAATTGAAGGTTACACTCTTGAAGGGTATCCCTTGCCTTTTTATCAGCAAGTATATGCTACTGCTATTATAGATGAGACAGGAAAAATACCCATAAAGTTCAGAGGAAATGATTTGCCAAAGCCAAATGAAATCATAAGAGTCCATGCTAAGGTATATTACGAGGAACGGCAATCTGGTGGAGGTGGTACTTGGTCAGCTTTGACTCTTGTAGCAGAACGTTGGAAGTACATTGAAGGTAAAGAAGGGTATATTGAGCAGTATTAGATAATAGGAGGTGCAAAAAATGAAGAAAAAAGTGATGGTCTGTATAGTTTTGATAGCACTACTATTGACTTCGTTTGCTTACGATTACATTGACCGTGACCTCGAAGACTACAAACCAAGAAAACTACCAGAAAATGTGTACGAAGCTGGAACATCAGTATTCGATGTATCTCACATTTCGCCACCTATCCTTGATCCACCAACTCTAAGGTATATGGTAGTCGTTTACAATTATGGAGACGAGTCCCAAGCAGCTACTCTCCAAATAGATGAATACGAATCGGAATACGTTGCAAGGAAGGCGTTGATACGATATAGTGAGATATGTGAAGGACGATATGGTTATAGAGTAATGTGTAGAGATGGCAAGTTTGTATTGATAGCAGAAACATATTATCCCGAATACAAAGCACTGACAAAGGAAATCATAAAGGAAGCCAAAGAGCAACTGAAGATAGACCCACTGAGGCTCTACAAAGATATTTACCATATCCTCGTACCGGCAAAAGAAAACAAAGATAGCAGTTTTTCAACAACTGAAAACGGGCTGGACAACAAACTCAGCAAACTACTGATCAAAGACTTTGAGTTTTGGCAGAGGAAACTATCGAAAGGGGGAATAAGAGAGACCTCGCAGAGATTGGAGCAGTAGAAGGTATTGGAGCTGCTTACACAAATAAAGAGAGAATAGAACCAGTGATGCGAGTAGGCGTTCTGAAATACAACAGTTCTGATTCTGCAGAAAGAACGTTTAAGTTCGTAAAAGAAGTGTTAGAAGAACAGTACGCGGACATGACTGTAAGAGTTGTTGACGGTTACGAAGTCCTCCCTTACACTCTTAATGTCAGACCAGGTATGACATGGAGAAACGGAAATTTTCTGATATGCTTAAGTTTTCTTTTTTCTCTCCCCTATCTACAAATAGGAGTGATATGAAAAGGAAATGAGGAATATAGCTCTATTCTTAGTAGTTGCAACGCTATTTCTACTTGCGTTATGCATTGCTCCAGCAATGAGTCAGAACAACTGCCTGCCTTACATAGATAGTTCAAACTACTGCCACTATGATGGGACATCTCAAGATGGTGTATGTTCAGCTGACTCAATAGAGTGCTGCCCGGAGCCGGGATATTGTTATGACATGAGTTGTAGCAGAGTGGCATGCGTGACAGGTTCAACATGCTATTACGGAGAATGGATCTGTTCTGACGGCACTGGCTGTGGATTGTCAACATGCGTGCTTGGTGAAAACCAGTATTGCAACAAGACAACTGGATGCCAAGATTGCTCAACACAACCAGATAAGCGCTGTGCTGTATTTGTCAATGCAACAGAGCCCAGCTACAACAAGCATGATGTTGTTGGATTTGAGAGAGTTAGAAATTCAGAGATGAGCCAATCGGATATACTTACTAATGCGAACAATTTCAAGGTGTTTCTCGATACCGATATTGAGATTATTGACAAAGTTAGTTATGCGGGCACTGCCTATCATGTCGTGAAATACAACAATAGGTTACCATATGCAAGCGGTATTGAGATTTTTTCATCAGATGGCTCACAGGTTACAGACTCTGGAACCGCAAAATCAATTCTAACATCTGTTGCATGGAAGGAGGCTGCTGCTCAGTTGAAACCTTCTGACATTGATACGCTGAGAGACATTCTTGATGCATCGGAAAAAAATTCATAATGCTGTATCCCCAGTTGTATCAGTCACAAATTCCATAGTGGTCAAAATAGATTGGATGAGAAACACAGCTTGTGTGAAACTTCCTTTTGCTGGTAAAAAATGTGCTTGGGATGTATTGAAAGTTTCTTATCCGGGAATCTCGACACTTGAGCGGGAATTGGTATCTTTGAATAGTGATCTGAAGGAATGGGAAAGTGCCTCTGTAAAAGTAAGCAATACTCTTCCAAACGTTATAAGTGGTTTTGAAGACCTAGAGATGGGCAAAGAGATGAGTCCAATGCTACAGTCAGATATTCGAGAAAGTATGTCCAGTTTTGGAACGCTGAAAACCAAAACTGACGATATGGATAGAAAGCTTTCCGATGTAAGTGATAAACTTTCGGATGCAGAAAGGGCAATAAGATCGGTTGCTGGTGATGCTCCGTTAGTTGGCAGTTTCATTTCAGAATTTGCGGATTTTATTGGTAATGTAAATGATGAAGTGAAGTCCCTAAGAAAAGATACTCAGTCGTTTTCAAACACACTATCAAAGCAGAGCTCAAAGTTGTCAAATGTTGTGAACACTGCGAATAAGAAAACCGATGAATTGTACAGCTCGTGGAGTTCAAGAAGAAATGCGGCAGTAATGGTATTCTCTACACTTAGGGGGATAATAGCAGTTATATTTGTGATACTTGCTGTGTTAATACATAGAAGGAGAAAACGCGGTGAACCTGTTGGAGAAAGAGAGAAGACAACAGAAAGAACAGTAAAAGGGAAAATCAAAACACCAAAAGCAGAATGGAAAACAAGAAAGATTACGGGAATAATAATTGCGGGTGCCGGTTTGTTTGGGGTGCACCCCTGTTAGTATACAACTAGTTAAGAAACAGTATTTAAAACTTTCGGTGTTTTCACCTCCTTCTCCATTTCCCTCTCCTTTTCCTTCTCGAAGTCTACGGGAGAGCGGTACCCTATGGCAGAATGCAGCCTCTTTTTGTTGTATACGTCCTCTATGAAATGAGCGATATTATCTAAGGCGTCTGAGAAGGTCTCATATTCATTGAGATAGACCTCTTCATACTTC
>PIXU01000306.1 GCA_003601795.1 Candidatus Methanophagales archaeon | reverse complement strand
TCTGGTGTTGTAACATCCCACATCCACAGGTCTTCTGTGAATTGTGCCATATACCTTGTTCCATCGTATCCGTGCTCCATCATCCCCTCAATCCATCTCGGATTGAAATACCTTGTTCTCAATTCGCAATTCAAGAAATAGCTCAATGTTTCGACTCTCGGATTGTTTTGCTCTCTTAGGTTATTTATATACATATCAGGAGTGACACCGGTTAGACTCCGAACGGCCAGAGCCAGCCCGCCGAAGTAGCTTGCCACCATGGGATGGTCAAGCACACCATAATTATTTGAACTGCGACTGAACACCCCAAATTTAACATCTCTAAGATTATCTTTAAAAAGATCAGGCAGATGAAACTCACCCCATGTATTTTCGCCATAGATATAACTCTCTCTGCTGATATAGAGGTCTGCAAGCTTCGTATCATTTTCCCATGTGTTGCTTGCAGGAATTGCAAACTGAAGATTCGGTGTTGTTGTGCCTATCGCTTCCGAAAATATTCGTGCCATCGAAAGTGTTTCTGCTAAGTATTCGTTATATCCAGCTGCCATAAGTTGTGACTTTATCAATTCGGAGTTCTCTTTGACATAATTCGGGTATTCTGTACCTTTATCCTGCACGGCAAGGCGAACTGCTCTGTCAATCAATTTGATTTTCTCCTGCCACATCTGGCGGTATGTTCCTGAAGTAACGATAAGAACATCTATTCTTGGTCTTCCAAGTTCATCAGACGGTATGAGTTCCACATTGTTGACTCTACCTCTCTTATTCCAGACTGGTTTTACACCCAGTAGATACAGTATCTCAGATTCCATCACCCCCTGATGTCTTGATGTTTCGGATGACCAGAGCACAAATGCGATCTTTCTCGGATATGCTCCATTCTTTTCAAGATACTGAGCCAATAGCTGGTCTGTAAGATTTACACCAATCTCCCACGCGGCTTTGGTCGGTATGACTCGCTCATCAAATGAATAGGTATTTCTGCCAGTTGGCAAAACATTGGGATTTCGCACGGGATCGCAATCACCTGGACCTGGCGGTATATATTTACCTTCCAAAGCATCCAGTATTCTCGATATCTCGATCTTGCATGCATCAATTCTGTTTGCATAATCTATCGCAAGATTCAGATCGTCTGTGATCTCGTCGGTCACCAGCCCCAGAATATTATTCTGTGCTTCACGCGGTGTCAGGTTGTTGAGCAGGCACTCGGTTAGTAGTAGGGTTGTGGTATTTTCAGAAGAATTAACGGTTGATACATGAGTTTCAAAATCGTCGCCAAGCATCGATTTTACCATTGCAACTAATTGTTCGCCAGCTGGTGGCTCGCCCAGAATATGGGAACCATAAGGTATGCATTCGCCCTTCAATTCTTCGAGATAACCGCTCAATTGCAATAAGAATCCTTCAAATGCAGTCGTATTGCTCGCTTTTTCACTCAGATTCACATCCAGATCGTGGTCGATGCTGAGGTTTCTGCAATAGTCTATTATCTCGTCTTTATATTTCTTCTTTAACATCTCATTACCGGCTGTATTGTACAGAGAGATTTTTTCCTGTAGCATCGTCAGGTTTTCATACAGTCCTGATGTGACAATCGGAGGAGTTATATAATCCACAATGACAGCATTCGCACGTCTCTTGTTCCGCAGTCCCGAATCCATATCCACTTTTAGGGGGTGAATATGTGGCATATCTTGCAGCAGAATACCTCCCCAGTCATATCTCGAAAGTCCGATTATTTTGCCAGGCGTTAATGATATTTGGGTGAAGAAGGTGAGCATCGCATCTGCATGGTATTCCCTGTTGATCCAAAAATAGAAAGCAATATACTCATGATGCGGCGGTATTGCGCCATCGTGGTAGAGTGTTGTATCGTTTTGCAGAAATCCCCATGTTGGATGCGGTAGAATCAAGATATTACCAAATTGAATCTTTGGTATAACAATATACTTTCCAGTCTCATTCTCATAGACCATTATTTCACCAGGCGGAGTACCAAAGCGTTCTACAACATCCTTTTGCTTGTCTTGCGGCAGTTCATTGAACCATTCGAGGTACTTCGATTCCGGGATTAATATAACGCTACCAGAATTTACCCGCTCTTCAAGTACTCCGGGCGCCCATGTCCCGACGTTACTTGCTTCCTGTATCAGTTTGGCAATCTCTGTTTTATTGGGTAGCGGTTCGGTTCCGACGTTGTATCCTCTATCTTTCATTGCATTCAATAAATTCTCAAGGCTTGCCGGAACATCGAGATAATAATCGATATCCGCTCCCGGGTTGGCTTTGCCACCGCCTTCGCTATAGAACGTTATCACAATCTTTTTCTCTGCATTATCCTTATGGTGCAGTTTAGCCCATGCAATTGCTCTATCTACCCGCCACTCAATTTGATAATCGATTGGCTTATAATATTTATTCCCTTCCTCATCTTCTACTTTTCCACCAATGACGATAGGTTCAATTATCCCATCCATTTCTGCCTGAGCGATCTCGTAAGGGTACATATACGATGGAACGCCGTAAACCGTTGTATTCCATTCATCAGGAGTCGTATGGTAGAGATTTATTCCTTGCAGCCATGGTACGTTTATAAGTTCGGCATCCTTCACTCCCTGAGTGAAATTTGTCCAGTTCATCCTGTAATTACATGTTATTATGGAATCCGCTATCGTTGTACCATCTTTCATGAAGAAATCCTTGAAGTTATACTGATGCGAACAGAATACAGGAATGACATTGACGTCCTTCCCTTCTATTTTCCGGATCAATAGATCTTCAACTCTTGAGTCATGCTTAACATAATGCGATTTATAAAATACAATCCCAATTGTAGGTTTCTCTGGGTCATATCGATGTGCACCGGTATTATTCCTGTACCAGTCAAGATACTCATCTATGTCCTCAAAAATTATATCAGAATCCGGATGATAGATCGCAAAGTTTGGGATGACAATAGGCTGTTCTATTTCACCGTTCAATCCGCAGAATTGAGTGCCCAGATACATCAGAAGTCGCCTATAATTCTCCTGACAGGGGTTGTCAATATATTGACTTATATATGGATGGTTTGTGATGTTTACGTTTGAGAAGTTGTATACATCTACAAATTGGGTTGTGATGACATAAGCTCCGTTACCTTTAGCTTTATCTATGGTATATACAAGTTTTTCAACCGCAGGTTGCGAGATGTGATTTATAAATATCACATCTTCGTTGCTTAGGTCAAGATCATCGGGTAGTGTGACGTTTGGATATGATAAGGCAAGGTACGTTTTGACATTCATCGTATCGTTGATGATTTGGTCCTGCTGGACTACTTTGCTTATACCAGATACAATATAATCAGAGGCAGAGATGATGGTGAGATTAACTCTTCTTTCGGGCGGTATTGGTGGTTCAATTGACTCGTTACCGCCGTAGAACTTGTTATCCATGTACAAAATCAAATTCAGTATGTTCTCATCGCCACCATACACCCAGTACCGGGTGATGTTCACATCATCCACATTCCCGATGCTTATGTTTGTCGTTAGGTTATACACGAAGACATAAGCGCTCTCGTTTATCGTGCTATTTATACTCGCAACGGTCTCGTTATCGAGAGAAGCCAGAAACAGAACGTTTTCGTTACTGAAATTAATAGATTTCGCCTCTGTTGCATTGTAT
>PIXU01000305.1 GCA_003601795.1 Candidatus Methanophagales archaeon | reverse complement strand
TTGGGTAAAAGAACAACAGGGTTGTCAAATGTAATATTATGCCAGTCGCCCTGCTGGTAGCCATTCCAGTTGCCACTTGCTATCAAATTCCCGTTTTCATCATACAGCTCGATAGACTCAGTATGCCCGCCAGTGCCTGCGCATGGATATGTGTAAAGTTTGTTCACAGTAATCGTTCGATTTGGCGTGATTGTTCCAGTATGCGTGCCTGCTATTGAGGGGTATGGATTTGATGGTGCACCGGTGTCAAAAATATTTTCTTCTTCACCAATAACTTCTATCTCTTTAAAAAAGCTTGAATAGCCACCTTTCTCGATTTTTACTTCGATTTTTCCGGTCTCATTCAAATACTTTGCACTAAATATAACCCTCCCGTCGTCATCTGTCATTTTTGTCTCATTGAAGCCACACCCGGTTAGAGTGACAAAAGAGTTTCCTATTGGCAGACCTTTATCTGATTTGATTAAGAAATTTAAGTTATCTATTGTATTTAGCTTAACGTTGGCGGGAATTTCGCTTTTTAGCTTCGTTCTCTCATTCACCACAAAAAATGTTTTGTCATCGTAAACTCTATAGTCTTCTTTATTTCCCGTTACAAATACAAAATAAGTTCCATTTATTGATTTTTTATATGGTGGTATTACAGCGGAGTAAGATCCGTTTGCACCCGTTACGTCAAAATATGACTTATTACCATTGGGATCAATTAGTGTTAAATTTATTTCTGCACTTGTACAATTAAACGCCACATCCATTACAGATATATTTACATTTACGTTCTCCGGCTTTGAATATACTACTTTTTCAGTCTTCGCTGTTATGAAAATTGTCCCTTCAGCCCTCACCGTGAAGGAAAGTATATAAGGGGTGTCATCGATAACGAGATATGTTCGGTATATTCCAGGTTTTGCGCTTTCTTCTGGAAGTATCAAGTAGCCTTTTTTCTTCTCTTCGCTCTCATTTAGATAGATGCTCTCTACGGATGTGTATACCTCTTCGTAACCTTTAAGCTCGTTCACAGTTTTTATTTCTATATCCCCTTCATAATCTATAGTTCCAATATTTTTAATGGAGAGATTAGCTGTGACGTTGGCGCTAGGATCAGAGATTTCTTGATACTCGACGTTTACAGCAACTCCTAACCCATTTTCCACGGTAAATCCAGTTTCCGCAGAATCAACTTCATAAAGTCCGGCAAATATTGTTGATCTTACTTTATAGGTTCCATTTTCCTCTGGTGTGATGCTTAGCGTTTCTATCTTAGAAGATTCCGGATTTAAAGACAAAAATCCGGTTTTATTATAAGTGGTATTCAGAACATCGATGCTATACATTAAATTATCTACGCTTACATTGAGAGGATTTGTGAAGTTAGCAAATACGACAACCGTTTCGCTGCAATTGTAGAAGTGCCTGTCCGTATAGATAGTTGTAGTAATTTGAGGAGATACTTGCTCAACTTCAATTTCAGCGATTGAGGACTTCATCATATCATCGTGGGTCATAGCAAACATCTTGTATTTCCCAGGATGATGAGGTAGTTTGATTGACCCTAAGATATGTTTAGTATTGTAAGGTTGATAAGGTTTTATGTCAATAACCCTACCATCTGGGGATACCACTAACCCAATAATTTTTTCTGTTGTTTCTTCATTTAGCTCGATAGATAATCCTGTGGGCCTGCCAAATTCAATACTTCTTTCTATTGTTTTTATTGATGTTACCTTTGCAGAAGGAGCTTGTTGACTTACTAAAGCTTCAATGAAATCAAGAGTGGCATCGTGTTCTTGCGTAACTTCAGGGGCGATATGAGGTACTGTGAGAAGCATAGCCACCATTAGGGATACTAATGCACATTTGGATAACAATGTCAAGCCAGTAAGTATGGTTTTTAGTGGTCCGAGGATTCCTGGTAAAGCAGCAAGTACAGCTCCACTGGTGCCGATGGCTGCAAGTGCAACGGCAATAAGTACAATAATTGCAATTATAATTTGTAATATTGGTAACACCCAGGATACTTTTTTGACATCGTTGTATCTATTTCTCTCCTCTTGCAATGTGATTTTGTAAGATACTTCTCCTCCGGGTAGAGGGCCATTAATGTCAAAAGGTCCAATCACAAACCATGGTCTCGACTCTACAATGTTAGAAACTGCCGCTTCGCCGTACTTGAATAGCTGAATAACCTTATCACTCCTCTCCAATGGTCTATTCTCAACGAATTCTTCAAAATCCTTATCCCTTTGTATTATTTTAAATTCTTCTGGTTCGGTATAACCCTTTCTGAAGGCATTATATAATCCTTGTTTAAGTTCAAGACTCTTCTCGCCAAATTCTTCAACGACATTACCCATCGTATCAAAAATTTCTGTAACTATCAGTGGCGCCGCAACATCCACATCTTGCTCAGCAACACCTTCTATTTTGAGGATATCACTGGAGAATAAACCTAAAATCTTTTTTTTGATTGGTCCTGAAATCAACGTCCATGTAGCATCCTGTATCATTTCATGCGTTGTATCCGTCACAATATCAACCATTTGGTCAAGTTCATTAAAAGCAACTCTTTTTAGTGAATTAGCATCATCTTCTAACATAAAAATTGCCGTCTTATTGATTACTTTGAATTCACCATGTGCAGAATCATAGAAGGCATAATTTGAGTTTTCTAGGTTTAACGTGAAAGAGTACGATCCTAATGATAATCCGGAAATGCTGAATTCTTCAGAGGTAGTTCCTCCAGATGAAAGATGTATGTCTTCAATAGTGTTATCGTAGATTGTTTCGCTGTCCTTATACACCTCCAAATTCAGCTTATACGTTTCATCAATACTTCCCGTGTTTTTTATATCAACGCCAATGATAACAGGCTTATCCGTTGAGAAATAAGGATCAGAACTCACACTAATTATTTTACCGTCGTAATCGTAAGCCTCTATGATGAGCACCGTGCATTCATCTGGCTTGCTCCATGCACCTCTTTCATCTTTAACCTTCAAGGTTGGATAATATGTTCCTGCGATAGCCCACGAATGTGTTGGGTTTTGTAGCGTACTGTCTGTTATCCCATCGTTGTCGAAATCCCATGCATAGGCAATAATCGCATCTCCATCTAGGTCTGTTCCAGAGCCGCAGAATTGGACGGGTTCATTTATGTTTGCGGAGTAGGGACCATAAGCGTTGGCGATTGGTGGTTTATTTTTCCCGAAATTTTCCCGCAGAGTTACAACAGTTCCTGCGAATGGCTTTGAATGCGATTCTAATGTAACTGTCGCTTCTAAATCTCCTTTTGTGAATTTGACCTTATAGGTTCCATGACCCGGAGCTATCAAATACTCGTTGTAATCACAAATTCCTTTATACGATGGATAATCAACGAATTCATAACTGACATCGTTTAAATGGTTTCCATTAACAT
>PIXU01000304.1 GCA_003601795.1 Candidatus Methanophagales archaeon | reverse complement strand
TTTTTATACCGGTGCAGCGTATTCTTGAGCGCCTCCATTTCGTCTTTCGAGAGGTCCTTATCAAAGAAGGAGTTTATTTGCTTCTCTCTCACTTTGGAAATGCCAATGTCTGGACGAGGCAGTCCCGCGAGATAATAGCAGCGGTCTAACACCGCAAGCGCTTCTTTTCCAAATTGTTTCTTTACTTCTTCCTCTTCTATTATCACGGGATTCATGACTTCTTCAAACCCGAGCCGCAGATACGCTTCTCGCAGCTTCTGGATGGTTTCAAACACGGGATGGGGTTTCCCATAGCTCAACGCGTGCAAAGACCTCGGGTATTTTTCATTGAGGCCTCTCTCACTCATGTATTTTAGCCCAGCCATCCAGGCGGCTTCAAAATCCTTGCTCGTTTCTTCTCGTATCTGTTTCGGGTCGAATTTCATCTATTGCTCCGTCCTTCTATTTCACATATTTCTTTAACTTATCTTCACACTATTTTATAAATGTGCAAGTAATATCTATGAATAACAACTGATCATGTCGTTCACTTTTGCAGTAGCGTTGGAAAGCATCTGCGTGATATTAATGGCGACGATTCCGTTTGGAGAACTCCGTACGTCCATACCATTTGCAATGGGGATTTATAAAATGGGCGTCTTACAAGCTTTTGTCCTCTCGGTAATGGGAAATATGCTGCCCGTAGTCCCTTTGCTTCTTTTTCTCGACCCTGTTTCAAATTGGTTGCGAAAATACAGCATCTTCGATAGATTCTTCAGCTGGCTATTCGCGAGAACGAGGAGATATAACGATAGAATGCAGAAATACGGCTCTCTAGGTCTAATACCTTTTGTTGCTGTTCCTCTTCCTATAACGGGAGCATGGACGGCGTGCGCGGTCGCTTTTGCATTTGGCATTCGCAACCGATATGCATTTGCTGCTATTTTCGCAGGTGTGATAATAGCGGGGGTAATAGTTACGCTGTCGTGCATGGGTGGTCCGAAGGCATACCTTGCCTTGATTGAATTTATCAACTTTTAACGTGTTTGGTTCGTGGTAACGATGTATATTTGTTACCTTATATCCGAACAATGTAAAACCGAAAATTAACTAGACCGCTTAACCCGCTAAACCGCCAAACCACTCACTTCCTCTCCACATACCGTCCTCGTTGTTCTATCTCCTTTACCCTTCTCAACACTTGTGAGGCACCCGAAAATGTTCTTTTGTAGCCCTCTATAAACGACTCTTTTAATCCTTCATACGATTCATACGTGCCGCAAATGCTCTGGAAAAACACGTGTACGTCCACACCCCGTGCTTCCGTGCTCGACTCGATAAAGGATAAGCCGAAATCTATAAAGTAGATGGCGTTATCTCTGCTCACAATAATATTAGAAGTAGTTAAATCACCATGGATTATGCCGTTTTTGTGCAAGATACCCACGAACTCGCCTATTCTTTTGCTTATATCCTCGTCAATCACCTCTCTCGCTAGATCGCCTTCTATTCTTTCCATCACGAGTTCGTAATCGCTAATATCAAAAATAATAGGCGTGGGCACGCCTTTTCTTCTCGCTTCGGAAATCAATTTCGCTTCGCTTTTTGTTCGCTCTCTCCTTATCCGCTCGTCTATCTCCTTTACGCGGTATCGCTTCTGTACCCGCCTCTTATACACAAGGTCGCCCTTTATTTCGACTATTGCCTCCGCGCATTGTATCATCAGATCAAAGCGTGATGACTTTCTTCGCCTTGCCCAATTCTTCCAGCAGGTCTTTCAATTCCAGCTTCTGCAGTCCCTCGGGAACATCAAACCTTGGTGGTTTCCCTCCCAGAAGTTTCATCCATGCGTAGCAGGCAAATAGAGGCACGCCTGCGCTGCTTGCCATTTTTATCAGCTCAAATGGGTCCGAAGGAACACCCATTTCCGCTGCATTTTTCTCTATATCTTCCGCATAGCCTTCCAATCCCGGGTCATACCTGTATTTCTTATCCACCAGCGCCGCCAATCCCTCTTGCATGAATACTACCGCTATATCCTCCCCAGCCTTTTTCATATTTGCAGCGACGATAAGAGAACTCAAATAGGAGTTTATCGTCCCTTCCTTACATATTACTATTGTTTCCGGCATTTTTCATCACCAATAAGATAAGTGTTTTATTGCTTTATAAAGTTGTCGATATTTTCATTTGTTTTAGAAAGAAAAGTTTAAAGTGCTAGTAAGCGTAGTTTAGAGGCAAAGAAAGCTTTTAATTTTGCCGATTATATTCGGTAAAATTTAAATATTTTAACGACTAAAGTAGGTAACTATGAGAGAAGAGAAGATCCTGGAGATTTTGGAAGATTGGAACTTCTGGAAGAGGAAATTAGATACGGGTGTGGAAAGAAGAGAATATCTGGAAAGGGCAAAGACTTTTCTTGAAACAGACATGGTGTTAGCTATAATGGGCATTAGAAGAGCCGGAAAATCTTTTATAATGCGGCAAGTAGCAAAAGACTTAATTGCTAACGGAATGAGCCCCAATGAAACTGTAATAGTAAATTTTGAGGACAGCAGGTTTACAGATCGCTCTGTTCATGTTCTTGATCAAATTTTTGAAACATATTTACAGTATTTGGACCCAGAACACAAACCTTGTATTCTCCTGGACGAGATTCATCTTATAGACAATTGGGAGAGATGGGTAAGAACCACTAACGAACTCGATAAGGCAAAAGTAATTGTTTCGGGTTCTAATGCTCAGCTATTGAGTGGAGAACTGGCAACAGTATTGACAGGGAGGCATCTGGACCTGTTTGTTTTTCCAGTATGTTTCGAGGAATTTTTGAGGTTCAGGTCTCTTGAAATTAACGATAAGCTGGACATGATACACAAAAAAATTGATATCAAAAGATTGCTGAGGGAGTATTTTGAGTTTGGCGGATTTCCACAGGTAGTGCTATCAAAAAAGAAGAAAGAAATTTTGGTCTCATACTTTGACGATATTTTAAATAAAGATGTAATCAGGAGATATAACATAAGAAAGATAGACGAATTAATATACCTGGCAAAATTCTATCTGACAAACATCTCAAGTCCTGTAACTTTCACCTCACTGGAAAAGGTTCTGAATATAACGGCAGATACAATAGAGACCTTCTCATCTTATCTGAAAAATGCTTTTTTAATATTTTTTATCAGCAAGTTCTCTTTCTCGGTTAAAAATCAGCAAAAAGCTCCAAGGAAGGTCTACTCCATAGACGTGGGGCTAAGCAATGCAGTAGGCTTTAGATTTAGTAAAAATATCGGGAAAATTGCAGAGAACATTGTCGCGGTCGAGTTGAAAAGGAAACAGAGCAGGAATCTCCTAACAGAAATTTACTACTGGAAAGACTATCAGCAAAATGAAGTAGATTTTGTTATTAAAGAAGGTTTGAAGATAAGAGGGCTGGTTCAGGTCTGCTGGGATATTAGCAGCGTAGAAACCAGAAAAAGAGAAACAAGGGCTTTGCTAAAGGCAAGCAAGGAACTAAAATGTAATAATTTACTTATAATCACAGGAGAGTACGAAGACGAGGAAAAGGTCGGGAACAAAAAAATACTTTATACCCCTCTATGGAAATGGCTGCTTATTGATAAAATTTATTGAGAAAGCAGAAAGTTTGATGTCAAACCTTTAGAAAAGGTTCGATCCAAATCATCTGAGTTTCTTTGATCCGACTTTCTTTGTGAAAGAAAGTTTGATGTCTGCCCCCTTATTCGTAAAGCTCTCTCCTCCTCGCTTCCAGCATCTCCACTTCACGCCCAAGATATTCCGCCGCCGACGTCACCTTCACCTCCTTTTCCGATGCGTATTCATACACCTCTGCGATTCGCTCCTTGTATTTCAGGTCGCGCATGAAATGATGCTCTACCAGGATGGTTTTTACCGCGGTCTCTTTTATTATCCGCTTCATATTCTCTATGGACAACGCCAAACTCTTCCTTGAATACCTGAAACCAAGCATATATGTCATTGGTCCGTCTAATATCACGATGCCGGGATTTTCTTTAACGATGAATTCCACCTGCGCATCCACGGAAGGACCCTCGACATCACTTGTAAAAACCAGTTTCTCACCACCGCACGCGACGCTTACCTCCACCACATACCCCAGCCGGGGATTTGTGCCGTGATAAACGGGAGCCGAGAATTTTATGTCCGTGGAGCCATGCTCAAATTCCTTCCCATCTGCGGTATCTATGGATTTCGGTATCCCTTTTAACTTATCCAGGAAATAAGAAGCTCGTTTCTCCTGACTTTTGTTTATCTTCTCCTTCGGATGTTTCAGGTAAACAATCTTGTCCTTGTATATCTCAGGCTCATCGGGGTTGTAATGGTCGTAATGGTAATGCGTAACCACAAGGACGTCACTTCGAACAGTATGCTCTTTTATGTCTGCCCACGTCTCGCGCATCCTTTGCTCCTCTATCGGATGTGGCGGTAACTTATATCTCTTCGGTGCTAACGAAACGCTGGGGTCTACTAACACCGCCACGTCATCGGTCTCCACGAACGTCGCCATAGACCGCACACCAAAACTATCAAACGCCAGCGGTTTTATCTTTAACATTTCGCACTGTTCCTCACAACGCCTTCCTCATTACCATCGCTCCTTCTCCATCTTTGTAATAAAGCGGAATAAAACCAATTTCAAAAAATCCCATACTTCTATACAATCTCTGTGCTATCTGATTGCTTACCCGCACCTCCAGCACCACATACCCTATCTTTCTCCTCCTCAACGTACTAAAAGCGGCATTCAATAACGCCCGCCCCACTCCTCTTCCTCGGTATCGCGAATCAACCGCAAGTGCAAATATCCGCCCTTCGCCTTCTGGCGTTAATACTACCACTTCAAAAGCTATTATCTCCCCCCCTTTCTTCGCAACCAGGAAACCTTCGGGCCATTCCGCGTATAAATCCAGATACATACCCGCATCGCCGTCTAGAGACGTTTGTTCCTCTATCTCTGTCACTCTCCTGATGTCAGGCATTTCAAAATTCCTTATTGTTATCATGAACCCCTTTGTCGTGCGGACGTGGACCATCATGGCGTTCCTTCTTCCTGTTCCTTTTCGACCGTATATTCAATCAGAAGTGCCGCCACCTTCTGCATCATTTCCTCGCTCAACTCAAGCATCCCTTCACTTCCTCTGCTCTTCCGTGCTCGTTCACGCCATTTCTCTATTACCTCTTCTTCTCTTTGCCTGTCCACAACGGGCTTATTCATCTGCATTTTCGCTTTCTTCGCCTGCTTTGCATATTGTATTCTGCGGATAAGTAAATCTGCAATTGTATCATCTATTTCATCTATCCTTTTCCGTATCGCATCCAGATTCTTCTCTTCTGCCGTCATTTTACGATCTGTATTTATAAAGGAAAGGAGTAAAATAACAAAAAAGTAACAAATTCAAGATGCCCATGCAAGGAAGAGATAACGAAAGCGAAGCGGAACCCGACCCTCCGAATAGCTCTAATAACCCGAGCTTGGGACGGATAAGCAGCATAGGTATGACCACGGGTAAATGCAAAGATAAAGGCAGCTTTTGGCAGAAGAGAGGGGGTAGAGGAACGCATGAGGATGAACATGAGTACGAGAATGAGGATGCGAAAACGGCAAATCAAGCACTTTTTTCACGACTTCTCCGACCTGTTCCAACAGGCGCCCTTCTCACTCCTGTTTTGTTCTTTCACCGGTCTTCTGGCGGGCGTTGGGCTGAGTTTGATGACCGATATGCTGCAACTACTACCCGGTCTTATGATACTTATTCCGCCTGCAATTGACATGCGTGGTAACGTTTACAGTGCGCTCGTATCTCGATTAGGAACGTCCATGCATCTCGGTCTTTTCTCTCCTACGCTGAAAAAAGGGAATGTGTTGTACCAGAACATCTATGCGTCTTTGCTGCTAACGATGATTCTTTCCGTTATTCTCGGCTTATTGGCGAAATTAATGGCAAATGCACTTGGGATGTCGAGTATTTCTGTTTATGGATTCGTTCTCATTTCGGTAATCGGTGGTTTAATATCGGGAATCGCTCTGCTCGGTATTGCAATCGTCGTGTCCATTATCGGCTACCGCAGAAGCTGGAATCTGGATAACATCTCATCGCCCATAATAACCTCTGCTGGCGACATGATAACCATACCCTCCCTGTTTCTGGCTGCTGTTATGTTGCAAAAATCGCCTGATGTATTTGTAACGATACTTTCAACGTTATTCGTTTTTGTGGCGGTTTTATGCCTTGTAAAAGGTCTGAAATCCAACGACAGCGCCATAAGACGTATTCTCATAGAGAGCATCCCGATGCTTTTCCTCTGTGCTATTCTCGGCACGTTCGCCGGGACAACATTAGACATACAGTTAAAGAGTTTAATTGCCATTCCCGCTATTTTAGTCGTCATTCCTCCTTTTTTGGGCGAAAGCAATGCGTTAGGCGGTATATTAAGCGCCCGTCTTTCTTCCATGCTGCATATCGGCACAATAAAGCCACAACGTGTTCCTGATAGGCTTGTATCCTCTAATTTCGCCGTGATATACCTCTTTTCCATCTGCGTATTTCTATTTGTCGGTGTATTGTCCTACTTCGCGAGTATCCTTATTGGCATATCCCGTCCGGGCATATTTGAAATGCTGTCTATCTCGCTTTTAGGTGGTGTTCTATGCACAACGTTTCTTAATTTTGCTTCTTATTATATCGCAATTCTATCTTTTAGGTTTGGACTGGACCCGGATAATGATACTATCCCGCTAATAACCAGCTTAACAGACGTGGTAGGTGTATTGTGCCTCCTTTTTGCACTGTTTTTAATTCTGTAAACACACTTTTTCTTTTTAGAAAAAAGAAAAACCTGTGCTAAAAGAAAAAAAAGACTTGTTTCTTGGGGCTTTAGGCAGTTCCAGAATTTAAATAACTCCAAAAGTGTGATATATTAGTAGTTATCACAACTGGGAGCAAAGCATGGAACTCACTGATGAACTCAAGGCATTCTTTATTGAAACAGCCAAGACGCTCAAGGGTAGCGATCGGCGTATCTTCATGGCGCGGGTCGTCAAGGCGCTTGGAAAAGGAGGACAGCGACACGCTGAAGCGGAACTATGATGGAATCGGCGCACAATTCGCAAAGGCACGCGTGAACTGGAAAGCGGAACTCGCTTTGAGGACAACTTTGCAGCCCGCGGCCGTAAACGCGCCGAAGAACACTTGCCAAACTTATTGAACGACATCAAAGCCATTGCGGATGGGCAAAGTCAGGTTGATCCGACTTTCAAAACGACACGTCTATATACCCGTTTGAGCGCGGCTGAAGTGCGGCGGCAACTGATTCTACAAAAAGGATACAGCGACGAGGATTTGCCCAGCGAAGAGACGATTCGTGTCAAGCTCAATCAACTGGGGTATCAAGTCAAAAGCGTGCAGAAAAGTCGTCCTCAAAAGAAGATACCGGAAACAGACGCCATTTTTGACCAATTGGACAAGGCACACGCAGCGGCGGATGAAGACGAAATAGTGCTGCGTCTTTCTATGGACGCTAAGGCAATGATCCCCATCGGACCCTTTTCCAGAAATGGCAAGTCGCGCATTATCGTCAAAGCAATGGATCACGATTTTGAGCCCGATGAGAAGTTGACACCGTATGGCATCTTCTTACCTGGAAAGGCTCAGTGCATCGTGTACCCTAAGGCAACTCACAGATAATAACTTACCCCAACTACTACCTGTTTTACATATTAATTTCTTGACCAAATATATAAATAGGTTCCAATAGGTGCAATAAACCTAAAGGAAGGATAGTAGAATGAAAATAAGTAAAATCTCGGAAGAAGCCAGGGAGATTTTTAAGAAGACGGCAAAGAAATTGAGTGGTACTACGAGGAGAGAATACATTGCCACCATCACGATTGAATTATTGGATGGCAATGCACGCAAAGCGGAGAGAGCATTTTGGTAGGGCAGGGCAACGGTCAAAAAGGGTATGCGCGAGTTAGCTACGGGTATAAAATGCATAGATAATTATTCTGCTCGAGGAAAAAAGAAGGCAGAGGAAAAAATACCGCAACTTGTTGATGATATACGAGCGATCACTGATCCGAAGAGTCAGGCGGACCCCAATTTTCAGACGCCCTTTGCATATACAAGAATAACAGCAAAAGCGGTTCGTCAGGCGTTGATTGATGAAAAGGGGTACACTGATGACGAACTGCCCTGTGAAAACACGATAGGGAATATCTTAAACCGATTGGGCTATCGATTGAAGCGGATTCAGAAGACAAAACCACTCAAAAAGATACCGGAAACAGATGCTATTTTTGAGAATGTTAATAAAGTCAATCGTCAAGCGGATGAGAGTCCAGAAACGCTGAGAATCTCAATTGACACGAAAGCCAAAGTAAACATCGGGGATTTTTCCAGAAATGGGAAAACGAGGGAGAAGGAACCGGAAAATGCGTTAGACCATGACTTTGAGCCCGACACCCAGCTAATCCCTTCGGGTATTTTTGAGCCGACAAACGATGTTCTGACAATCATTTTTGCTACCTCGATTGAGACCAGTGACTTTATTGTGGATTGCCTGGAACGGTGGTGGGAAGAGAATAAAGAGCGTCTCAGCCATATCAGGGAGCTGGTTATAAATCTGGACAATGGACCGCACGTCAATAGCCATAGAACGCAATTTATCAAAAGGATGACTGAGTTTGCGGACAACACGGGGTTAAAAATTCGACTGGTTTATTATCCACCCTACCACAGCAAGTATAATCCGATTGAGCGATGCTGGGGTGTTTTAGAACTGCACTGGAATGGGACGCTCCTGTCTTCCATCGGCAAAGCGATCGAATGGGCTAGAACTATGATGTGGAAAGGCGTGCGTCCTGTCGTTCATCTGCTCGATAAAGTGTATCAAAAGGGGGTGAAGTTGACGAAAGAAGCAATGAAAGTTTACGAGGAGGGAATCAAAAGGTTAGAAAATTTGCCGTGGTGGGATGTTACAATTGTGCCCACTTTGGGGTAAATTATTTGGTGGGAGTTGCC
>PIXU01000303.1 GCA_003601795.1 Candidatus Methanophagales archaeon | reverse complement strand
TCTCGGGGTATCTCTTGCTTATATCCCTCCCTCTTCTGTTGATCAGCCTCACCTCCTCGTACACCTCTGCTATACACCTCGTCCCATCCATCTTGGGTTCAAAAATATAGCCTTTTTCATCGAGAACTCCTTCTATCCCCTTTTCGCATAGCATAGGAAGGTATTCTCGGCTAATACGCCCCACCTTTTTTACGCTCCCCTCCGGATACACTATCGGTGTTGTTACTGGTGTTGGTGCTGGTTTTTCAATACCTTCCACACTCGCTTTTAATGCATCCACGAGGCTTTTCTCTTCTCGCTTCGGCAATTCACCTATTTCTATCTCTTTACCTTCCATCTTCCTCCTTATCAAATCCTTCAACCTTTCCATGAATGTATCTCTGAACTTCTCCAGATGGAATTCTTTTTTGAGATGCTTCTCTATGAGCAGCTTGCCCAACTCCTTCTCATCAACTCCTATTTCTGGTCGCTCCCCCATCCCGATTTCGCCGATGTCTCTGATATACTGGTGATAATGGAGTGTGCATAAAAGCATGCCCTCTTCAAAAGGCTGTAAAGCGCATATATACTCCTTGTTCCGCATCACAAATTTACCTATTGCGGTGATTCCCATTTCATCCAGCAGTTCTTTGAACAGGAAGTACGCCTTCTCGCTCTTATCCTTTGGCACTGCGAAATAGCTCTTATCATAATAAATCGGCTCCAATTCTGTTTTATCCACAAATTCCAATATTTCCAGATTCTCCTTCCCTTCTGGTTTTAGTTTATCCACTTCATCTCTTGTAAGGATAAAGTAATTGCCTTTTTCCAGTTCTAATCCGTTAACAATATCGCCCCATCCAACCTCTTCTCCCCCGGCTTCACAGACCCTCTTATAACGTATTGGTGCTTTATGCTCCTTACATAACAACCGGAAATCGGCTCTCCTGGATTCCACTGCCGAATATAATTTTATCGGTATGTTCACCAATCCCCAGCTTATGGAACCGCTCCAAACTGCCTTCATTTCCGAATTACAATTATTTATATATATTTCGAGGTCATAAAAAGATAAGATGAAAGCGAGGATGGGATAAAATGAAAGCAGGAATAATAGCAGATACACATGATAATTTAGATGCGATAAGCAAGGCAGTGGAATTTTTTAACCAAGAAGAGATCGAAATCTTAATCCACGCTGGTGATTTTGTAGCACCATTTACCGAGAAGCCATTTAGAACGCTAAATGCTTCTCTGGTAGGTATATTTGGCAATAACGACGGCGATAAGCTGCTTCTAAAGGAGAAATACCACGAAAAAGGGGTGGGAGAGATATATGAAGACCCTTATGATTTCGAGTTCTTTGCAAAGAGGATAATTGTAACGCACAAACCAAAGATAGTGGATGCGTTAGCTGCATCTGGCGCTTATGACGTGGTGATCTATGGACATACACATAAAGCAGTGATAGCAAGGAAGGGGAATAAAAAAGAAGCGTTAGTGATAAACCCGGGAGAGTGTTGTGGATACCTCACGGGGAAAAGAACGGTGGCAATACTCGATTTAGAGGAGGAAGAGGCAAGGATAGCAGAATTGTGACCGGTTCCAATTCTGTAGAGCAGAGTATTTTTACATGAAAAAAACCGCAAATTATTTATAATGTATATTTTAAATTCATATAAATAAAAAGAGTAAGTTATGTTGAACGAGGAGGGATATTCAAATGGGAACGTTATATGAAGACATAGTTGCTTATGGGGGAGAAGTCTTTGGCGAGGAGCACATGGAAACGCTCCGGGAGTGTGTGCAATGCGGTAAGTGTACGGGTGGCTGTCCATCAGGGAGAAACACTGCGTTAAGAACAAGAAAGTTATTTCAGATGGCGTTATTGGACCTGCGAGAGGAGATCTTTAATGCTCCGGAACTGTGGTTCTGCTCGACATGTTTTACCTGTTATGAGAGATGTCCAAAGGGAGTGAAAACGACTGATATAATCAGAATAATAAGAAACCTGGCAGCGAAGGAGGGGCACATGTCGGTTCCACACCGGATGATTGGCGTTTATGTGCTGAAAACAGGTCATGCAGTGCCGATAGGCCCCGACCAGATGAAGTTGAGGGAGGCGGTAGGCCTCGAATCGCAGCCTCCGACCACTCAAAAATACAAAGAACAACTTGAACAGGTGCAAACAATATTCAAAACCACTAACTACGATGCGATGATTGATTTTGATTGGAACACAATGAATTTGAGAGGAATGGAAAAAGGAGGTAAGAAATGACGGATGGAGATTTAGATTTGACATACGCTTATTTCCTCGGTTGTATCACGCCGAACAGGTATCCGGGGATAGAAGCAGCAACAAAGCGGATATTTAAGGAGTTTGGGATCGAGACAAAGGAGATGGTAGGTGCTTCCTGCTGTCCAGCACCAGGTGTATTTGGCTCCTTTGACATGCATACCTGGCTCCCGGTTGCCGCGCGAAATCTCAGTATTGCGGAAGAGATGGAGCTTGAGATATACGTGACCTGTAATGGTTGTTACGGGTCACTTCAGGAAGCCGACCATTTGCTGAAAGAGCATCCAAAGTTAAAAGAGAGGGTAAACAAGGTGCTAAGTGAGTTCGGTAGAGAGTATAAAGGGACTACAAAGGTGAACCATTCAATCGTAATTTTACACGATATTATTGGCTTGGATAAGCTGAAAGAGAGAATAACAAAACCAATGAACGACGTGAATGTTGCAGTGCATTACGGCTGCCATTTCCTCAAACCACGCGAGGTAAGAGGACATGGTTCTTCCGAAACTCCTTACATCCTGGAAGACCTCGTGAAGGTAACCGGTGCGAAAGAGGTGGATTACAAAGATAAGTTGATGTGCTGCGGCGCTGGCGGTGGGAACCGAACCGCTGATACACCCCAATCTTTAGAATGGACACGTCAGAAATTAGTGAATGCAATAATGGCGGGATGTGATTGCATGGTTCATCCATGTGCGTTCTGCCATTTGCAGCTTGACCGAGGGCAAGCGGAGATGAATAAAACTTTCGGCACGAACTTTAATTTCCCCATTCTCTATGCCACGCAGTTCTTAGGTCTCGCGATGGGACTCAGTGAAAAAGAATGTGGATTAGATATACAAACGACTACGATGCCTGAGAAATTACTAAAATAGAAATTGTTTACCGCTGAGTCTGCGAAGAAAAAAACATAGCGGTGCTCTCCGCAATCCCGGCGGTAAAAAATATTTTTTCTTTCTTTTTTGATACTTACTACCAGAGTTTTGTAAGTCCCGGTAGCACAGCTCGGAACTGGCTTTTCTTCTGCCTCACGGCACGTAAATCCTTCTCTTTTTCCACTATTTTGTTTACTATTTCTGTCCTCTTCGCCTCTTCCGATGCACTTTTAAGCTCGCTTACCAAAGAGTCTATCTCCTTTATCAGTGCCGCTATCTCCTCATCCTTTTCTTTTATCAATTCATCAGGTACAACACTCATTTTATCACCTCTTTTATGATGTGTTAATTTCTAAATTCTTATATTTATATTTTTCTATTTTTATTTTTATCTTTTCATCCTATCCTTTCAACACAATTTCTATATGTACCTCCTTGGGTATAGGAATGCGCATAAGCTGTCGTAGTGCGCGTTCATCCGCTTCCAGGTCGATCAATCGCTTGTGAATGCGCATTTCCCAATGATCCCATGTAGGAGAACCTTCACCATCCGGGCTTTTTCTACATGGAACCACGAGTTTCTTTGTGGGAAGGGGGATAGGACCTGACATTCTTACACCGGTAGTCTCTGCTATCTTTTTCACCTGTTCACAAATACCATCCAATTGTTTATGATCTGTGCTCGATAGCTTTATGCGCGCTTTTTGATCCATTCTTTCGTTTTTTGCTTCGACTGGCTTACCCTACTTCGCTTTTATGTCCATCACCACCCCGGCAGCAACGGTCTGCCCCATATCACGGATTGCAAACCTTCCCAGGTGCGGTATTTCCTTCACACGCTCGATAACTAGAGGTCTTGTCGGCTTTACCTTTACGATAGCAGCGTCGCCTGCTTTTATGTAGTCGGGATTTTCTTCTATTGTTTCCCCTGTCTTCGGGTCCAGCTTCTTTGAAATCTCTATTATTGTAGATGCCACCTGAGCAGTGTGGCAATGAAAAACCGGTGTGTAACCCACAGTAATTGCACTGGGGTGCTGAAGAACAACTATCTGCGCGGTGAACTCATCAGCAACCGTTGGCGGGGTATCTACATGACCGCAAACATCCCCCCTCCTTATCTCGTTCCTGCTTATTCCCCTTACATTCCAGCCGATGTTGTCACCCGGAATTGCTTCAGGAATTTCTTCATGGTGCATCTCTATTGTTTTTACCTCGCTGACTTTAGCAGGCGGATTAAAGATAACCTTATCTCCCTTCTTTAGCCTTCCTGTCTCCACTCTGCCCACGGGAACGGTGCCCACACCTGTTATTGTATATACATCTTGAACCGGTATCCTGAGCGGGAGGTCAATTGGCTTCTCTGGTACTTTCATGAGGTCCAGCGCTTCTAAGAAAGTTGGTCCATCGAACCATTTCAGTTTATCACTGCGCTTCGTTACATTATCTCCCTCAAGTCCAGAAACAGGAATAAACACGACGCTCTCTTCCTTGTATCCCACGATCTTCAAAAGTTCTAAAAGTTCCTTCTTCAACTCTTCATATCTCTTCTGATCGTAATTCACCCTGTCCATCTTGTTTATTGCGACAATTAGCTGGGATACTCCTAAGGTTCTGGCTAAGAATACATGCTCCTTTGTTTGTGCCATTATTCCATCCTTAGCATCCACCACCAACACCGCCGCATCCGCCTGCGATGTACCTGTAATCATGTTTTTTACGAAGTCCCTGTGTCCGGGGCAATCTACAATCGTATAATAATACTTGTTAGTATCAAACCTCTGATGCGCGACATCAATAGTAATGCCCCTCTCTCTCTCATCCTTCAAACTATCCATCACCCAAGCATACTCGAAAGTCGCTTTTCCTATCGCCTCTGCCTTTTTCCTGTACTCTTCTATTACATGCGGGTCGATCACTTCTGTCTCCGTCAGCAGCCTGCCCAACAGTGTTGACTTACCGTGGTCTATATGACCAATCATTGCCAGATTCATGTGCTCTTTCTCTACCATTTCTCTTTCTCCTTTTTTTCTTCTAATCTTAGAAGGTATATTATCTATTATATTATTTTATATTTGTTTTCTATCTTTTTCTATATAAATAGCGCAGATGAAACCGAAATCCGATTGTATCGCTTGTCTGGTGGAAAGGACGAAATACGAGTGCGATATGGCTCTTAACGACGACAGAAAGAAGATTTTTGCACTGAAGGAATTTATTGCTTTTCTTTTGGAACACCTCGGCGAAGAGAGGAAGTCACCTGCTTTTTTCGGCACTGAAAGGGAGAAGATAATAAAAAAGTGGAGCGGAGCGAAAGATCCACATAAAGAGGTGAAAAGGAGAAGCAACGCAGTTGCAAAAGGTTTGCTTCCAGAAGCGTATAAATTTTACAATGCCACTGCGAGTACCGAGGATAAGATAGAAGCTTTGATGCGAATAGCGGCAGCGGCGAATTCAATGGAATATGGTATAAAGGGGTATTCATATGACGATGATCGTTTTAAAGGGGACTTCGTGCACACCTTGAATGAAAAACTTAATTGGAATAAGGATTTGGTATTATCGGCAATAAAGGGACGAAATAAGATTTTATATCTGACTGACAATGCAGGAGAGATATTTTTTGATGCGTTTGTGGTAAAGAAATTGATAGAAATGGGTAAAGAGGTGGTCGTATCGCCGAAGAACGCCCCTGTTATAAACGATGCTACAACAGAAGACCTGGAGGAAGCAATTACAAGTGTGAGTACAAATTTCGTACGGGTAATTCCAAGCGGTTCTTGCATAGGTATGTCATTAGAAGAAGCTGAAGAGGTATTCATCGATATGTTCTGCGATGAGGGGTATCTGATAATAGCAAAGGGGATGGGAAACTACGAGGCAATATCGGAGTTTGAAGCGGAGCCCGGGCTGGGGTTGAAAGGCAGGTTGATATATATTTTAAGGGCGAAATGTGAGCCAATAGCGAGCAGTATAGGTGTAAAAAAGGGAGAACTTGTTGCTAAGCTCGTGTAAGTGAAGCGAAAGGATGCAAAAAAAGAAAGAAGAGGTTCTTTTCTCCGCGGATGAGAACAGATTCAGAAACGAGTTAAGAGATTTTCTGGTGAGAGAAGAAGCGAAACAGATAGAACGGGAGATATACGAAAGGGATTTTTATCCGCGTGAGCATTACGAGAAGCTAGGAGAAGAAGGCTTCTTAGCTCCAGTATTACCTGTCAAGTATGGCGGTAGAGGAAAATTGGTGTATGAGGTGATATTAGCCGAGGAACTTGGTGCAGCCTGTGTTCCTCTCGCATGGATATATTCCACTTCTTCTTACGTTTATGCTACGATTGTTAGACATGGTAGCGAGGAGCAAAAGAGACGGTATTTGCCTGCGCTGAAAAAGGGTGCTAATATAGGTGCGATTGCTATAACCGAGCCAGAAGCAGGAAGTGATGTGATGCGTATCAAGACGAGAGCGGAGCTGCAGAGCGGCACATACGTGATAAGAGGAGAGAAAAGGAACATAACAAACGGAAGTAAAGCCGATATCCTTTTAGTATGGGCGATAACGAATCCAGGAGTTGACCCCGTGGAGGGAATGAGTGCATTTATCGTAGAGCCCAAATCGGGCATGTCGGAGACGGGGTTTGAAGTGATAGAGGATTACAAGTTATTAGGCGGCTTTCCGGGAACTGTAAATTCTCATCTCTTGTTTGATGAGATGTGCGTGCCGGGAGAGAACATACTTGGTGG
>PIXU01000302.1 GCA_003601795.1 Candidatus Methanophagales archaeon | reverse complement strand
CCTTCCTATCCATTCGATTTAATGGATAAAGTGCGAAAAGGAGCGGAAATCGAAGGACCTGCTTACGTTCATATATTATCGCCATGCCCCACAGGCTGGCGGTATCCACAGAATCTAACGATAGAAATAGGTCGGTTGGCAGTGGAGACCGGTGTTTTCCCTCTT
Organism: Candidatus Methanophagales archaeon; assembly: GCA_003601795.1. GTDB lineage: Archaea > Halobacteriota > Syntropharchaeia > Alkanophagales > Methanospirareceae > QEXZ01. Next base: position 6,136 of record PIXU01000302.1, on the reverse strand, counting down.
TATGAGGTGATTAACGGTGAATACCGGTTGAGTTTTGATTTTCCTGACTTGAAACCCGTGGGGGAGTATATGAAAGAGCAAAGGCGGTTCAGGCATCTTACGGCGGATATTGTAGAGAAAATACAGGCGCGAGTGGAGAAGGAGTATTTTAGGTTGAGGGAGAAGGCGGGGGTGAAGTGAAATGATAAATGAAGCAGATGCTGACGAATTGGAAGTAGAAGAGCGAAGATATGTAAGGCTGCCCAGCTTTTTAGAACAGGGTTTTTCCGCGTTAAAGCGAGACGTATTAGATAAACGAATTTGCTGTTTTTGTGGCACCTGTGCGGCTTTTTGTGACAAGATAAGAATAAACGAATACGAACTCAAGCCAGAGTTAGACGAAGGATACGATACGATATGCGGGCTATGTTATACCTTCTGCCCAAGGACTTTTCTGCCCCTGTCGGAGATAGAGAGCAGGATATTTGGAGCAGAAGAAGCAAGGAAAAAGGCAGAAGGTGACGTCCTTGGTGTCTATCGAGGCTGTTATGCGATTCGATCAAAGAGGAGAGATATAAAAGGGCAGGATGGCGGTGCAGTTACTTCTTTGCTCGCCTATGCACTTCACGAAGGTATAATAGATGGTGCGGTGATTACAACCTCGGATAACCATTGGAGACCGATAACTAAGGTGGCAAAGAATTACGGTGAATTGAAGAAAGGTGCAGGCACGAAATATACGATTTATCCTAGTGTAGTAGGCATAAAAGAAGCGATAAGTGCTGGATGCGAAAACATAGGTTTTGTAGGGCTGCCATGTCAAATTCAGGGGTTGAGAAAAGTTCAAACTGCTGAACAGCCGTATGAAGTGGGAAAAGAGCGCATAAAATTGTTGATAGGGTTGTTCTGCATGGAGAATTTCAAGAATGAGCTGCTGGATTTCGTAAAAGAGAAGCTGAGTTTAGATTTAGAAGGAGTGAAGAAGTTTGACATAAAGGGAAAAGAATTTTTGGTTTACGATGAGAAAGGTAAGGTTTATGCCATCCCATTGGACGAGATAGAAGAATATATTGGTGAGGGATGCTCGGTTTGCGCTGATTATACCGCTGAACTCGCTGATATTTCTGTGGGGTCGGTGGGCTCTGAAGACGGGTGGTCAACGGTTTTTACTCGCACAGAAAATGGAGATGTAATAGTTAAAGGTGCAATGAAAGATGGGTACATTGAAGCGAAAGAACTGGAGGAAAAGGGGTTAAGATTGATACGGAGAGTAGGAGAGAGTAAGAGAAGAAGGGGTTCTACGAAGTAAAAAGGTTCAATCCTATTATACTATTGTTATGGCAATGAGAAAATCTAAGGATTACAAAATAGCAATAGTTGATGCACTGCTTGACGTGAAAAAGAAGAAAATCGAAGCATTTTGCGAAGAGAGATTGAGTAATGGAGCTAGCCCATATAAAATCATTGACGAGATGACACTTGGTCTGAGAGAAATAGGAAAAGGATACAAGGAGATATATTTTGATGCTGAACTGATGGTTTCCGGATGGAATGCGAAAAAAGCATTACAGATTCTTAAGCCACTGCTGCAACCAAAGGCAAAAACAAAAGGAAAGGAGGATAACAAAATAGGAAAAGTCGTTATTGGCACGGTCAAAGGAGACGTGCATGACATAGGAAAAGAGATAGTAAATATAATGCTATCCTCCGAGGGTTTCGAGGTCATTGATTTGGGAACAGACGTTGAAAAGGAAAAATATGCAGAAGCCGTCCGTGAAACCGGAGCAGATATTCTCGCAATGTCCGCTTTGCTGACAACCACCAGGGAATATATGGCAGAAGTCATACGGTATTTCAGGGAAGAGAGTCTTAAAGCAAAGATTTTAGTCGGTGGCGGTGCAGCCAGTGCGGAATACGCGGTAAAAATCGGTGCAGATGCCTACGGCAAAGATGCCATTGACGCAGTCAGGAAGGCGAAGGAGCTTCTTTTAGCGGGACACACGTAAACACGCCTCCAAAAAAGCCTTAAACGGAGGCGATGGCTTGCTCGGTCTCGACTTGAATTCAGGATGAAACTGTGTAGCGAGGAAAAAAGGGTGTTTACCTGGAGAAATCTCCAGTATCTCCATTCTCGTACCACTTCTGTCTGTCCCTGAGAAAATCAGCCCTTCTCTTTCTATCCGCCCTATATACTCCGGATTTACCTCATACCGATGCCGGTGTCTTTCCGCTATCTTCGTTTTCCCGTATATCTTCTCTGCTAACGTATCTCTTCTTATGAACACCTCGTAATCCCCCAGCCGCATTGTTCCTCCCTTTTCGACCACTTCTCTTTGCTCTTCCAGCAGGTCTATTACTGGATGCGGTGTTTCACAAAGTTCTGAACTATTCGCATCTTTTAACCCTGCAACGTTCCTTGCTGCTTCTATCACCGCTAATTGGAATCCGAAGCACAAACCAAGAAAAGGGATCTTATTCTCCCTCGCATATTTTATTGACTTTATTTTCCCTTCAGCACCACGAACACCAAATCCTCCTGGAACAAGTATTCCACGAATATCTTTAAAAAACAAGCCTATATCACTTTCTTTCTCTAAGTCCTCCGCTTCTATCCATTTCATCTCTACCCTGCATTCCAATGCCGTAGCAGCATGCTTTATCGCTTCTTTTATGCTCAAATATGAATCCTCTAACTCTGCATACTTCCCCACTATTGCTACCCTTACAAGCTTATTTCCATAAGACGATTTTTTCCTCCTCTCTACCATCATCTCCCAAGCATGGTCTTCCTTTGACTGCTCTAACTGCATCATTTCCATTATATAAGAGAAAATGCCCTCTTTTTCCAGCAATAGCGGCACCTCGTATATGTCCTCGGTATCTCGTGCACTGATCACAGCCTCTGGATTCACATTACAGAACATTGCTATTTTCTCCTTCACATCCTCTCTTAACTCTTCTTTGCCTCGACATACGATTATATCGGGCTGAAGTCCTAATTCACGGAGCGCCTTCACAGAGTGCTGTGTAGGCTTCGTTTTTTGCTCGCGCTGCGTTGTGAACGGCACTAAAGTAACGTGAACAAAAAGGAAGTCACTCCCACGTTCTTCCAATTTCATCTGCCGGACAGCTTCCAAAAACGGCATGCTCTCTATATCGCCTACTGTGCCCCCAACTTCCACCAGGCAGATGTCTGCACCACTTTTTTCCGCGACTCCTCTTATTCGTGCCTTTATCTCATTCGTCACATGCGGGATGATTTGCACTGTCTGCCCTAAATATTCACCTTTCCTTTCTCGCTCTATCACAGCGGAATAAACGACTCCAGTGGTGATATTATGCTCTCTCCTTAAATCTACATCCATGAACCTTTCATAATGACCTAAATCAAGGTCAACCTCGGCACCATCTCCCAAAACATACACTTCTCCATGCTGATAAGGATTCATCGTGCCAGCATCTATGTTTATGTAAGGGTCAATTTTTATTGGCACAATCATGTATCCATGATTCTTCAGTATTCTACCGATGGAAGCCATTGTGATGCCTTTTCCAAGTCCGCTCATCACGCCCCCGGTAACCACTATATATTTCATCCCTGGTTCTCACTCATTTATAATTTAGCGTTTTTTCTTTTACTTTACAAATTATAAAGGACGATAAAAATAAAGATCATAGAGGCGATTAAAGCAAAAATAAAGGAATGCACAGGAAAAGTAAAGACCGCAAAGACAAAAAACAAAAGTAAAGCCAATGCCACCGTTGATACTTCCAAGCGTCTTAAAAGAGCCAGTCTTTCTGGGGATACAGTAACTTCTCTCTTCTCTATCACCTTTTCCTCCAATTTCCCCTCTATCCTCTCTCCCGCTATTCTTTCTTCCTCTGCCTCTACCTCTACTATATCCAGGGAAAAACTCTTCTTTGTCGCTCCATATCCGGTACTGATGAATATTTCTCCGGCGCCCAACTCAGCCACCGCACCTGCGTAGCTCTTTGGCAGTTTAACAATTGCTGCTACCTTTTCTTTGTCTATTACATATACCTTATCCTGTAATACCATCACTTTGTCTTTTATCTCTTCGCTAAGTGAGAAATGCACATGCGTTGGCTCTCCATGATTGATTACAAACATCTCAAAGCTCGTCTCCTCCCCTGCTCTCAGTGGAATTCTCAACACCTCATGTTCAAATTCAATCGAATTTAAACTATTTCTACTCAGGAATATCCTTTGTTGTATCCTTTCCATTTCCTCTTTCTGTCCTGATTGCCTGCGGCGGATTTACTCAGACTTCTGTCTTAGCTCAGGAGGCAATAGATTGGGAATGCCTTCCTCTATGGGATACCGTTGGTCGCATTTCCCGCAATATAAACTTCCAATTATTACCTCTCCTTTTTCATCCTCTTCTTCTATACTCAATTCCAAATCGCCCTTGCACATTGGACAGGCGAGTATTTCCATCAGCTCTTTTTTCATCTCTTCCTCCTACCTTCCTATTTTAATTAAAGAAGTGTTTAATTTAACTTGCTTTCTTCGCTGCCAGTTCAACAGCCCTTGCTACACTCGAACTCGGTCTTATCGTTGCTACCGGAATATTGACTACTTTTTCAACAGTAGAACTGACGATGGGAGCACACACAAGTGCAGAAGCACCATCTCTTTCCGCTTTTATCGCCCCTATTATTGCTTCTTCGATGCTCGCAACTGAATATTCTTTGATGTCAAAGGTCTCTTTTCCTGCCTTTATTGTGGTTTTTTCCAACACCTCCAAACAGCCTCGAGAGCAAATCATAGCGATAAATTTCTTCTTCTTTTTCGCATGCCCCCTTTCTATCTCATCCATCGTGTTTATTATCCTTCTAAGGGTGCGCAGGTTCGGGTCGCGCTCGCCGGAAAGGATTTTGTAAAGCGTGCTTGCCGGTATCCCTGACTTTTCACTGAATTCTCCTATGCTAACGCCAAGTTTCTGTTTGATGGTTTTTGCCAATAATGCAGGCAGTTCTTTATTATGCCTGAAGATTTCAGTTACTATGTCGTCAACGATGCCCATGTCTTATATATAGAGTTTCTCTTTATTTATAATTTTTGGTGAATTCCTATACAATGAGGTAATTTAATGGACAAAAATGTGGATTATCCCTTAATATAAGACCATGTACCATGGACAATAGGAGGTGATGTATATGGTAAACAATTTCAGTCCGTCATTGCTGGCGGAGTATTTTGAGACTTTTAAAGTAGCATTTAACTCGCCAGGCTACTCGTATTTCAAGGCTTTTATCAGGGCGTTTATGCTGATACCGGGTCGGAAACGCGTAAGGGATTCAATTCTCGGTTTGCTCTCTCCATTTTTCGGACGGTGGCTTTGTTTTCCGATCATAGCAAGGCTGATTTCGGATAAGAACAATCCCTCGCTGTTCGTATCCACCCTGAAGGGATTGCGTCCGGCTAACTTCTGGGACGTGACGGTTTCAAACGTTCCGTACGCGTAGGAGTTGCTGGGTTCGACCACTGTGTGTGGTAGTGGACGCCTATTTTGCGCAGCTCCGATAATAGGGATTTACGCCGCTCGCTTCTCGCGGGAGATCTCAATACGCGATTTAAAGCAGCACTTCGGCTTCAGGGATTATCAATCTACGACCCTTATCGCAATCAATCGGTTTATCCCGCTTTGCTACACCGCTTTTTGCATTTGGAAATTGATGTTGCTACCGAAGAACGCATCCACATGGTTGGACGAGATCAAGCTAACGGCAATAACCGAGTCAGCATTATATCAGCCCATAATAATGGTAAGAGATGCAGAAAACATCTAACATCTCATTGCAAATTCCAAGAAAAGTTCGGTGGGATGGTATCGTAGTTCTCGGTTTTGTGTGTTTGCGAAGTGTCTGTGCTGGATCTGCGGCAAGCATTTTGCAAACCTGCTGTTGTGGGAATTACATTGCATATTTAGTTATAGTTATTTGAATTTTACAGCCACTTTATAGGGTTTTCTTTAGAAGAGAAAGAAACTGGTCAAAAATCCTAATATTAAACTATAAATAATCATTTCAAATTGAAACTTCAAAAAAGAAGACTTTTTGAAAAAACGTTCTTTCATATAGACGAACCCCTCAATATTGTCGGGACAGGGAGCAGCACTGGCCAGATGCGTAT
>PIXU01000301.1 GCA_003601795.1 Candidatus Methanophagales archaeon | reverse complement strand
TTTTCGTTTTCTTAGATTCCCACTCATCGGTTAAAATCTCCACAGCATCTCTTATCTCTTCCAGCCCTTCTTCGTTTAACGCTTGCTCTCCTTTCTCCTCTAACATCTCTTTTATTCTATCCAGCTCCTTCACTATTCCGCGTAATTCACCCCTTATGCCGCTCAGTTTACCCATTTCCGCCTCTACTGCTTTAACGGGAACGCTAACTTCGCTTGTCAATTGCTCTATCCTTTCCTCGAATTCCTTTTTACTCACGCTCACACCTTTTGCCATTTTTCAGTAGAAAGATAAGCACCTCCATAAAAGCACTATTTCCTTTAATTGTAAATACCTTTATACGATTATGTTTATAGGCATAGACATAGGAGGGGCAAATACAAAAGTTGCCACGTCAGACGGCGGGTTTGTTGATTCAGTTTATGCGCCTCTGTGGAAAAATAATACGATTCTACACGACGTGGTGCTGTCTGAACTGAAAAAGCAATTTGAGCCCGGAATAGAAGCCGTAGGCGTGGTGATGACCGGGGAGCTGTGCGACTGCTTCGCGACAAAAAGAGAGGGTGTTTTACACATAAAAAGTGCTGTTTCCGATACGTTTAAGAACGCAAAATTTTTCGACCTGATGTGCACATTTAAAAGCGGTTCCTACGTTGATAAAGACCCTCTTTCATTCGCAGCTACTAACTGGCTCGCCTCTGCGAAGCTCGTGTCCGAGCAATACAAAAATGCGATTTTCGTCGATGTCGGCAGCACTACAACCGATGTGATTCCAATAGTGGGGGGAGAAATAAAGGCAAAGAGAACAGATTTCGGGAGACTGAAATACGGCGAACTAATCTATTCGGGTATCTTAAGAACCCCGGTTGCCACACTGCTTAAAAAAGTCGAGGTGGGCGAGGAGGAATGCAAGATTTCTTCAGAGTTGTTTGCTATAACTGCTGACGTCTATCTCGCTCTTGGATACTTAAACGAGGGCGATTACCGTTGTGAAACCCCTGATAGTTATGCCTTTGCAGGTCGGGAGAAGGAGGAAAAAAGCAGAGTGAGTGCACTGCGAAGACTGGCAAGGGTGGTGTGCAGTGACCTTGAGGGTGTAGGAGAAGATAGCGCAGTCGGTATTGCAGAGCAGGTAAAGAGTGTGCAAGTACAAGAGTTGAGTGGTTCAATAGAGAAGATAAAGGAGAGACATGGATTGAGAAAGCTGGTAGCAGCAGGAACGGGCGATTTTATCGCTAAAGAAGCTGCTGAATCGTTAAACATCGCTTTTTTGTCGCTTTCTTCCGTCTATGGGAAAAGAATATCTGCAACTTTTCCCGCCTATGCGGTGGCAAAGCTGTTAGAACAAGAACAAAACTTTTTGTAGCAAAAAGAAAGAACCACAAGATTACGCAGATTTACACGGATTTTTTTCTTTTTTCGTTATCCAAACCGCTAAACCGCCAAACCGCTAACCCTCTAAACCGCTAAGGTTACTATTTCTTACGCCTTCTTTTCTTGTCTTCCTCCATCTGTCCTTCAACCGAAAGCAGAGCATCCTTCAGCACGTCAATGAAGTCCCATCTCCTCTTCCCTGCCTTCTTCTCTGCTTCACCCGCGTCTCTCTTTGCCGTTATTGTTTTCGTGCCACCCGGTTCGCTCTGACCCACATACAGTTTATCAGGCGTTTTCACATGCACACCGATTTTGTAATATGAAACGCCGCCTTTGTCTCTCTCCTTTTTTATCACTATTTTTATCCAGTGCACCCGCCTGGCGAATCGGACAATTTTTCTCACGTTCGTTTCGATAATCCTCTCTGCGAGTTCTTTATATTCCTCATCGAGATCTCCTTGCATCTCTACATTAACCATCGCACGCTCTTTAAGCTCCCGCAGATATTTCATTATATCCCATATTGTCACGATACCTCGTGCGATTCCATCCTTTACGATAGGCACGCCACGTATGTCGTGTTCTCGCATTAAATTCGCGACATCTGCGAGATTCGCATCTACATCGGCGGTTATCACCGGGGAACTCATGATAAGCGAGACGGATTGCCCCATTCTTGGAACATTCTCGCCTTTTATTTCCCCCGCGGTCATCTTTCTCTTCGGCTTGTAAATCTTTTTTAAAATGTCCCCTCGGGTAACTATGCCCTTTAGTTTCTCCTCGGCATCAACAACAAGAACCTGCCCGATGTTGCTTTTTCTCATGATGCTTCTCGCTTTTCCAATGCTGTCCGTCTCATATACATAGGCAGGTTTTTTGGTTATTGCCTTTCTAACCTCAGTATCTTTTAGGACGCGCGACCCGGCACCCCACCTCATAATGTCATAGTCCGTGACAATACCCGCAAGTTCGCCCGTCGCGTCAATTACGGGTGCCGCTCTCTGGCCACTATCTACCAGCTCACATATTGCGTCAATGGTTGGTGTGTCGCTATGTACGCAGTGAGGGCTATACATGAGCCCATCCACGTTCGATTCGGCATTCGATACGACGAGCAGGTCTTGTATATTAATCTGATATATCTCTTTGCTCTCACGCACAAGCAAGTTGTGGAAGTTGTTCTTTTCCATGATGCCAATGGCTTTAGCTACCGAAGTATCAGGCGTTATAGCAGTTACTTCCCTCGTGCTTATCTCTATTACAGGTTCGTCAAACAACAATGTTTCTTTCATCATATATGACCTATGATTTCCTTCTATTTAAGATACGATACGGATTTACACTGATTTTTTTATTGTATATAAAGTATAACTTCCTTCTATTTAAGACACTGATTTACACTGATTTACGCAGATTTAGCTTAGTTTAACCGTGTTTGTTGATTTTAATCATCTGCGTTAATCTGCGTTAATCTGTGTCTATAATTTATTTTTTATTGATTGAAGAAAAGGAAAAACGGTAATGCGACTCGTGGGTGTAACGGGGGGAATAGCAAGCGGGAAGAGTATCGTGTTGAATACATTTATGCAGCTCGGCGCTTACGGGATAGACTGCGATATATTGAGCAGAGAGGTTGTAAGACCGTGTTCAAAAGCGTGGTGGGCGGTAGTGGACACCTTTGGTAAGGATATACTGATGAACAATCTGGAGATAGACAGAGCAACGCTGAGAAGAGTGGTGTTCGGCGATTCTGATAAGCGCAGGATTTTAGAACGGATAATACACCCCGAAGTGAAGAAGAGGTGTGTGGAAAGAATAGAGGCGATAAAGCGAATAGAGCCAAATCCAAATGCACTCGTGGTTGTTGACGTGCCGCTGTTAATCGAGACGAGAACTCAAAAGGATTTTGAATTTGATAGGGTAATTGTCGTTTATGTCCGCGAGGCGACGCAGATAAGGAGGGTAATGGAACGCGAAGGGGTAACGGAGGAAGAAGCGAAGAGAATGATAGACATGCAAATGCCGCTGAAGGAGAAGCTGAAATATGCTGATTGGGTGATAAACAATGAAGGCACGGTTGAAGAAACGGAGGAGCAGGTCAGAAAGGTGTTTTACTCAATGTCCGGGGATGAAAATCCCGAATTTTACAAACATTATTGAGCGTATTCCGTTACCTGTTCAAGCCCAGTTCTTCGAGAACAAGCAGGTCCATTTCATCAGCCAAATCAGAAAAGCGGTCCTTAAACTCCGCTACCTTATCCCTCTTTTCTTGTTCTATCCCCGCCTTGTCAAGCTTATGTTCGAGCTCCACCTCCTTATGGAAGCTGTCGTAAATCAACGTAAAAATGCCCGGGTTTTTACTTCTAAACGTTTTTAAGTCATCCATAATATCCTCGCCCTTTGAATACGTAGCCAGTATCTCATCAAACTCCTTGAAAACTGCTTCGCTGTCTCTATAAAAGTCGTCCATTGCCTTCAACAGTGTTCTTGGCACTTTCTCCTCTTCCTCTTTTCCCTTTTCTCCCCCTCCTTCTTCTTCGGTCATAGATTGATAATAGCAAGTAGTTTTTAGTATTTATTTTATTAGTACCGCGTGCCATTATTTATGAAACGTACTATGCAAAACAAGAAACAGAAGGACAAAACCTTAGAATGTCCAAGATGCTGGGTGACGATGAAGAAGCTGGAAGTGGACGTGCTGGGTCCTAACGTTATCGTAGATGTCTGCCCTAAGTGTCATGGAACGTGGTTTGACAATAACGAACTCAAAAAGGTACTTGGGAATCGAAAACTCGCTGATTATCTGACGAAGCATATCGGTACGAAAAGCGAGAGTAAACTGGTCTGCCCTCGCTGTGGCGGGTTGATGGATTTAGAATATGCAGAAGACGTAGAGATAGATGTCTGCCTTAACTGTAATGGTGCGTGGTTGGACTACGACGAACTGGATAAGTTGAAGGATAAATCCGAAGCGGGTTATACGGGCGACAAAGATGCAAAAGCGGTAGAAGAGTGGGAAGATACGATGGCTAAGCGGCGTGGAAAGGGGCTGAGTGGTTTATTTGGGCGGTTGATGCGGTGAAAACCCTTTCTTTATGCTATTTCTTCCAATGCAGAGCGGTAGTGTTTATAGGTTCTTGGATCAAAAAGAACAAACACCACTTCTTTAAGTGAGGTCGTTTCTTTTCTCAAAAATGAAACCACTGCCTTTATTGCCACTCTCGATGCCTCATCGACCGGATAGCCATAGGCACCAGTGCTTATGGAAGGGAAGGAGACACTACTGTCTCAACAAGTTAGTTTTTAGACAAATATAAATGCTGCGAGTTTATCCTATATTTTATGAAAAGGATAGAACTCGCGGAAGAGGAGGTAAAATATCTCAAAGAATTTGGTGGTGTATCAACATCAGTTAAAATTCACCTCCAGCAGATATACTTTTCACCTCACCCTTTATAAATCTTAAGTTATCACTTTTCATCATTCTGGACTTAAATACCTCGTAAGATTCTTCAGATACGTACCTTATCAGAATGATGTCCAAGATCGTCTCCAGACCTTTGGTGGTCCATCTCATCCACTTATGCTTTGTCCTTTTCGCTATTTCTCCCATCAATCGCTCTATAAGATTTGAATTCCACGGCACCTTTCTTCCTTTGACCGCCAGGACCGCAAAGGTTACAATAGTATTTGAATAAGTCCTGATAAAAGATGCAGCCTTAAAACAGCCGAGTTCTCGGAGTTCTTCAGCCAACTTCTTCAATTCATCCACCGTGTAATCTTCTTTTCAGAGCGTCAAAATCGCCATCTTTCTCGTGCTTCTCCACCGAGTTTTTCAGTGAATACAGGGCAGATTTCAACCTGCGAATTACCTCTTTTCTATCGTCCAGCG
>PIXU01000300.1 GCA_003601795.1 Candidatus Methanophagales archaeon | reverse complement strand
TGAGTGGCTCTGGCATATTATCCAGCATGACGAAATCGGATGGGTTTGTGGTGATAGAGGAAAATAAGGAAGGTGTAGGGGCGGGAGAGAAGGTGGAAGTGGTTGTGTGGGGGTGAGGTGATGAGTCTCTATCAAGAGATTAAAGAGGATTCCTTATCGCTTTGATGACATCCACCCAAACTTTTCAGTGTTTTATTTCGGTATCGGGTAATGTCTTCCATCATTAATTGATATAAGGAGTATATCGTGATAACAGGCAGCTTAGACGCCCATGCAGAGGTATACTTATGGAAAAAATGCGATTTTAAAGACCCTATAATTAAATCAATTGGTATTTCCTTTGGGAAAGTCACACCCTCTAAGATGCTTCTGATTTCTGTAAATTTTTGTATCAGAAGCGTAAATAAAGCCAGTAAATATTTCTCCGCATCCGCGTTATTTTCTTCAATATCGTCCTGAATAAGGAGAAAGCAGTGTTTTACTTTTTCATCTCGGGCTTTACCGGGAAAATCCAGCGTAAACGGATGGGGCTGTTCAATAGACCTGCTTAACCAGCCACTTTCTTTCATCGCTATTCTTGGGAATCTCTTTTTGAGAAAAGGCGTTACATACTTCGTGTCAAACACCCGTGCCGAGTATCCACCCGCAAATTCTTTTCGGTGAAGTCGAATATCCTGTTCCGGTTCTATCCTTTTCTTTACGAGACAAGTTAAAAGAGCCGTTGTTACTGCTTTCTGCGATTCGCATGCATCCGCTATCGTAGTTATCCATTCTCTCCGTTTTTCATCCATTGCATTGAGGTCAAAAGGGCTTTTATTGGCCTTTGCATACGCATTTTCCATGATGCTTGTAGCATCTCCCATTTTTAAAACCATCCTAATTTTGCTTGTGTCGTTATTAATCGCTCTCTTGCATATTCACAGTATTCAGGATTGATGTCAAGACCAATGTATTTCCGCCCCAATTTCTTACACGCCACCGCTGTGGTTCCTGACCCAACAAAAGGGTCCAAGACTACATCTTCCTCTCTCGTGAGTAATTTAACTAATTCCCGAATTATAGACTCAGGATACACTGCGGGATGAGGGCAGTTTTTTATTGTCTCCACCGAGTTTTCGATAACATCACGCTTCAATTCGTTGCCAAAAATCCGGATAATCGTAAAACCTTGCTTTTCAAGCTGAGTTTTTCTACCTCCTTCTTGACCGCCAAATGCAGGTGCATGAATATCGCGTATCTTCATCCGGAATTCCGCTATTTCGCCTTTCTTAACCTCCTCTATCACTTTATGCAATTCTTCCCCCGCTTTTTGCTTCTCTTGCTCTGATAAAGTAGATGCTTCTATTAATTTAAAATATTTCTTTCCGACGTTGGTATTTTCCCTTTTTCTCCGTCCTTTTTTTGTATTTGGTTCGGTCAAGAACGCATCAATGTTATAATAGTAATTGTTTGACTTGACGAAATGGAAGAAAGGCTCCGTGCTGCTCACAAGCCGTCGCTTGAACTGCCTTGGCGTAGGATTCCTTTTTATCCAAGTTATGGTGTTTACAAGTTTTACTGGTTCGTTTTTTATTACTTCAGCAGCAAATCTAAAAGGAATTAGCGACAAACTTCCTTCCTTGTTGTATTTGTCGCCCAAATTGAATACGATACTACCCGTGTTCTTAACTATCCTGACACATTCATGAAATATCGTTAGAAGGTTTTCAATATACCCCTCAGGTGTGTCTTCATTTCCTATTCCCATCCCATAATCCCGCTGTTTGTAGTATGGTGGGCTTGTTATAACAAGGTCTACCACTCCATTTGGGATACACTCTAAAAGTTCAAAGCTATCACCTTCTATTATCTGGTTTATCATTTGCTCAAATTTCATCTTTTCAAAACCAATTTGTTGATATTCTTCCGTGTTCACCGTTTTTATTTTTTGTGGTTACTTTAACTACAACCAATACATATAAATATGTCACATACCCTCCAATTTAAGTTGTGAGCATATTTAGCTTTTCAAAATATTGAGCAAAAAATGAGAGTCGCTGGTTTAGGAGATTTAGGAGAGGACGTTATAGAAACAGCACGCAAAATAGTAAAAGAAGGACTTGGACCTATCTGCGATAACTGCCTTGGCAGACAATTTGCAAAGATTTCCTCAGGACTATCAAACGCAAAAAGAGGGCAAATACTGAAAGAAGTGTTGAGAACGAAATGGAATTTAGGCGAAGAAATAGAATTGCAAGGAAAATGCTGGGTATGTAATGGCCTGTTTGAGAATCTGGATGAGTGGGTGCTAAAGGCACTGGAAGCGCTGAGAGGTTACGAATTTGACTCGTTCCTCGTGGGTACAAAAGTAAGCGGGATGCTGCTTGAGAACGAGGAGTTGATATGGGAGATTGCAGGAGCTTCTTACGCTGAGCCGTTAAAGGCGGAATTGAATAGAGAAATAGGAAAAAGAATAGAGCGAGAAACAGGAAAAACAGTGGATTTTGAGCGGCCTGACCTTGTAGTACTACTGAATTTATGGACGGAAAAGGTGGAATTACAGGTGAACTCGGTTTTCATTTATGGCAGATACAGGAAGTTCGAGCGAGGGATACCACAAACAAGGTGGTTATGCCGTGAGTGCCGGGGTAGAGGCTGTGAGAAGTGCAATTACACCGGCAAAATGTATCCAGAATCCGTGGAGGAACTGATAAGCAGCTCGATATTGGCAGCGTTCAAAGGTAAATACATGGTACTGCATGGATGCGGGAGAGAGGACATAGATGCACGAATGCTCGGTTCAGGTCGCCCTTTTGTGGTTGAGATAAAGGAGCCGAAACGGAGGAACGTGGATTTGCGGATGTTAGAGGATAAAGTGAGAGAAGAAAACGCGGGTAAACTGGAAGTAACAGGTCTTCAATACGTGAAACGGGAAATGGTAGCGCAGATAAAAAGTGCGAAAGCAGACAAGACTTACAGGGTCGGAGTGCGGATTAAACCAAAGGTGCCTGAAAAGGATTTGGAGAATGCTCTAAATACGCTGACCGGAGCAGTGATAGAACAGAGGACACCAACGAGAGTATTACATAGAAGGGCGGACATGGTAAGGCGGAGGAAGGTACATAGTGCAAAATTGATATCGTTTGACGAGTCGGTTTTCTTTATGGAGATAAGATGTGATGGTGGTCTGTACATAAAGGAACTCGTATCGGGAGACGGGGGAAGAACGAAGCCGAATTTGAGCGAGTTGCTTGGAACGGATGCGGAAGTGAAGGAGTTGGACGTGATGGACGTTTTTTATTGTTGTACATAAAGTATAACTTCCCTCTATTTGAGACACCGATTTACACGGATTATTTCTTTTGGTGGGTTGTGTGAGCTATTTTTAATCTCGTGAAAATCGGTGTAATCTGGTGGTTACTTTTCGGAACGACTATATATTTATACCGCTGTGACCATTTATGTGTATGCAATAATGAGGTAGAAGGAATAAAATGAACGAGAGAGAAAAGATATTCCTCGATGAGGAAGAAATCCCAAAGCAGTGGTACAACATACAGGCGGACATGCCCTCTCCGCTGGACCCACCGATGAATCCAGCGACGAAGGAGCCAATAACACCCGATGATTTAGCGGCTATTTTCCCCATGGGGCTGATAAAACAGGAAGTGAGCACGGAGCGGTGGATTCCTATACCGGAGGAAGTTCGAGAGATTTACCGGCTCTGGCGACCCACGCCGTTGTACAGAGCGAAGCGATTAGAGGAGAAACTGAAGACGCCAGCGAGGATTTATTACAAGTGGGAAGGAGTTAGCCCGCCAGGAAGTCATAAACCGAATACTGCGGTTGCACAGGCATATTACAACATGAAAGAAGGCGTTGAGAGGATAGCAACGGAAACCGGGGCGGGTCAGTGGGGTTCTGCACTCGCTTTTGGTACCATGCTATTCGGAATGAAATCCACGATTTACATGGTTGCTGCGAGTTACGACCAGAAACCATACCGGCGGGTAATGATGGAAACGTGGAACGGCGAAGTATTCCGGAGCCCGAGCAAGAACACGGAATATGGACGTCAATACCTGGAGAAGGACCCGGACACTACGGGTAGTCTGGGCATTTCAATCTCCGAAGCGGTAGAGGATGCAGCCACGCACGACAATACGAACTATGCACTGGGTTCGGTTCTGAATCACGTTATATTGCATCAAACGGTAGTAGGATTGGAGGCAAAGCTCGCGTTTGAGCAGATAGACGA
The DNA here is from genome assembly GCA_003601795.1 of Candidatus Methanophagales archaeon. Classification (GTDB taxonomy): domain Archaea; phylum Halobacteriota; class Syntropharchaeia; order Alkanophagales; family Methanospirareceae; genus QEXZ01. Next base: position 1,253 of record PIXU01000300.1, on the reverse strand, counting down.
ATATCCCGATGTGATCTTCGGAAACGTCGGCGGCGGCAGTAACTTCAGTGGGGCTACTTTTCCGTTCGCAGGCGATAAGCTAACAGGAAAAAAGCCGGACTTAAAAATCGTTGCTTGTGAGCCGATGGCATGTCCAACGCTGACGAAGGGGCTGTATCTATATGATTTCGGTGACAGTGCGGGGATGACGCCTCTGTTGAAGATGTTCTCGCTGGGGCATACGTTCGTCCCGCCACCTATTCACGCAGGCGGGCTGAGATACCACGGCGATGCACCGTTACTCTGCAAGCTGGTGAAGGACGGCTGGATAGATGCGGTGGCATATCACCAGACCGAGGTGTTCAAGGCTGCGAAATTATTTGCCGAGTCGGAAGGGCATATAATAGCACCGGAATCAGCACACGAAGTGAAAGCGGTGATAGACGAGGCGTTGCGATGCAAGGAGGAAGGTAAAGAAGAAGTGATATACTTCAATAATTCAGGTCACGGGCATTTCGACCTGGGTGCATACGACGCGTTTTTGAGTGGAAAACTCGTGGATTACGAGTATCCCGCGGAGTTGGTGAAGCAGGCATTGGCTAATCTGCCGCAGGCGGAGTAGGGCAATTGCAACCGTAATCGCAATCAGAAGACGATAAACGGCGCGCAAGGGACGGGGAGATGGAAATGTAGATTTTAGCATCTCCCCTCGGTTTTTTATTTTTTGATTTTATATTTAGTTACCGCTATGGATATATCGCTCGCATCCATTTGCCCACCTTTTTCTTTTCAAATGTTGAAATTGAAAGAAAACAAAGAAGAAACAAATAAATGATGAAGAAACTTGACAGCATAACCAGCATAAAGAAAACCGTACAGATTCTAAGCTCGGTATCCTACGAAAACTATTCTGATGGAAAGGCAAAAACATATCTTGACTACATGGAGGGCTATCGGGCTGACGAGGATAGATTAATATCCCCAATTCTACTTTAGGAATTTCTGAAGGAGGTATTGGGCTTTAAATTTGGGAAAACGATAGCTACTCAGGAATCAACAGAGGTAGGAAGACCTGATTATATCCCTGTTGATACGCGCACTCATCCATTTGTATTTGATGCAAAAGGTACGGATACGCAAGATTTATCCTGGCATTATCCTCAGATTAAAAAATACATCGAGTCGCAGGGATTGAGATATGGCATTTTAACCAATATGCGTGACCTTGATGTCTATACCTACGAGAAAGGAATAGAAATTGAGGAATACGATTT
>PIXU01000299.1 GCA_003601795.1 Candidatus Methanophagales archaeon | reverse complement strand
TCCCAGAGCTCGTCCGGTATCTGATAATCTTTTCCTATATCCATTTTCATCCCTTTTTACTATTGGTATCTTTGTTTTTATATTTTTCGGATAGGCTCTAAGCCAACCAATTTATTTCTGAAAGAGGTTGGATATGCAAATATAACAGAGCAGTAAACGATGATGGAGAATATCCCGGTGCACTCGCCAATTACATCAATCGAAGAGCCATTCAGTAGAACGAAAGTTCCGCTTGCTTCTGCATTCAATCCGAAAAGGCGTAGGAATAAGGCAACTAAGGAAGCGGTAAAAGACCTTGGAATGATTTGCTCGCCTGCGAGCTTGAAATAGAGAAAATTGAGGGTGAGGGATAGGAATAAGAATAAAGAGACGGTTTTTAATATTTCTTTTCTCGCTATGATGCTTTCTTTTACCTTTTTCATTGGACACTTACCCAAAGATGGGGTTCTCGATAAGGTATTTCTGTTTGGTCCTCCTTGAATAATAGAAATTCCAGCTTCTTCCGTCCTTCTCCCTCACCGGTAAATATGAAAGGAAAGTCCGGCGTTTCATTATGTGCCAATTGGAAACTCCTCTCTCCAATTGTTCTGTTTTCTAACCTCGCTCTGAACAGATATGAGACGTTTTCGTAGTCGTGGTTGACCACACCAACTATCACTTCTCCGCGCTCGCCAACTGATAAATCCGTTGGATAATCTGCTGCGTTACCACTCGGACCAGGGATGTGGAACTCAGTGAATTCCTCTCCGTGCTTTGGTGTTATGATTACGTAGACCGTAGCTACTAACGCCGTTATTATAGCGATGAGAAGGATTACTGTCCTGCCCAGTTTATTTTTCTCAACCATGTTTTAAACTTTTAAATTTTGGATAAAATAAAATGAAGATAGGGAAGAAAAATAGAATATCTATTGTAATCCACCCGAGAAATCCCGAGTTGATAAGATGCTTTGCGATGACCTGCTCTTCTCTATATTCAAACATCAGGGGGAATATTTCAGAAGTGAAATCCTTCAATGTGTTTAGCACTTTTTCATCATCTCCGTGCGTCAATGCTGAGGTCCTGATAAGTGTTATTTCATCTGATAATGATAAGAGCTGTGGTTTCACATAACAATAAAGCACTATGCGCCGCTCTTTTCCGTTATTCACCACGAGTTTCTTCACTTTAAGGGAGGCATTGGATTTTTCCACTTCTCTCCACGGACCTTCTAACCAACTTTCATTTTGAATAACAATTTCTTCATCCGATTCTTCCTCGATGTTATAGCCGAGAGCGGGATAACAAACGGTAGGAGGATGAAAGCTGGAACGATTTTTGCTCTGCAAGATAAGAAGGAAGATTTGACTCGATGGATTGCGATATGAGCGCATCAACATTACATCAGCCTTTAAACTCTCAGTAAGACCAGAGGTGTCGCAATCTACACCATAGTAATTCCCGATACGGTTTGGAAAATTTTGCACTTTTTCCTTGTTGCCGAAATCCATTTTTGTCCTCACTTGGATGACATTCTCTGATGTAGCGAGGTCAGAACCAACAATGGTAATTTCCTTAGCGAGAATCATTGAAGGTGTGGAGAAAAGAAAGATAACAACAAAAGCGAGAAAGAGCATGCCGATAATTGTTGAATGCTCCTCGAGAAAAGTCATCATGGCATCACCTCGCATCTTAGCAGCCTTGCAATTACAAGAAGGATAACAAATGCAAAAAGGAAGAGGATTATACTCGAGGCAGGATGAAAGAAGTCCATTGTGATGTTCGTACCGAAGAAGCTTGCAGCCAAAATAATCGAGCATATTCTGAGGGTATTGGAGAGAATAGCAATTGGCACGCCGGAGAAGAAAATTGCAAGTTTCTTGATGGGGCTACAATTCATGAAATAAGCGAACAAAGCAGCCAAAGCAAGCAAAGAAATCAGCGTTTGCATACCGCTACAAGGTTCTCCAACGAAGAAAGAGCTGTTTTTTAGACTCAGTTGCGCTCCCTGTCTGCTGACGTGCAGTCCGAATGAGTGGAGGATAAAGGAAGAAGCACGGGCTGAGAATAATTGGAGAAGATAGGCAAATCTTTCCACGGGGAGAGGTATTGCAAAGAACAGGAATAAGAAGGGAAAAAACACCGCTTTCATTTTGTTCGGGTATAAGTGGAGCAGCAAAGCGATTGTCACGGGGATAAAAGAGAGGGCGGCGATAAAATTCATGCCGTAGAGAGACCCGGATATAAGGAGGAGCAAGCCGAAACCGAGAATCAAACTGGCTCCTTTAGATTTAACTCTTTCTTCCTCCACTTTTACACCTACTATTTCTTTCCTGCGGAGCCAAGCGATAAAAGCGGAGATGGGAGGGATTAAGAATCCATGGGAGTAATAAGGGTTTGTAAGCCATTCGCTTATCAGCCAGATGAAAGTTCGATGGTATAAAATGATAAGAGTGGATATGAGTAATACGAGAACGAGAGGAGTTTTTGTTCTCTGGGGCATTTATAGGGGTCATTATTGTTTCCTATATAAATAACTTTCGGTCTATCCAGCTCCATCCCAAAAGTCAACGTAAACTAAGATAACACCCTTCGGATTGTCTCAGGCGGGGTAAATTATTTCTTGTTGAAACCGGGGGATTTGGGAGTTCCCTATCAGTGCTTGGAATTACTGGCAACTTACCCAAAGAGGGATTCCCAAATCCTTCGCACTTTTAATGTATCTTTTAATGTTATACGCACGCCTCGAATGATATTTGCCATGCCGGGTATCCCTTAGCCGTAGCGTTTGCCTTGAAACAGAGAAATGGCTTTCCCCCTTGTCCGCCATCGCCTGGCAGTTAACGCGAGAGGAATACGCTTTATTGCCGGCAGCCTTGCGAATGCGAGGTAAATCTCGGATCAGCCGTTTGAATTCCTTTGCATCGGAGCCCTCCCAGTCCATTATCGTAAACGCTATGTCCCAGCAGTTGTTCAACGCCCAAGCGTTGTGCTACGAAAGTATTTGACTTGAGGTATGCTTCTATGCCGTCGTAGGTCTTACAAAGGAATATCTTCATAAAAACACAGACCGCAACGATTCGTGGATCCCAGCATGGACGACCGATCGAATTCCCATGGGCGTTTGT
>PIXU01000298.1 GCA_003601795.1 Candidatus Methanophagales archaeon | reverse complement strand
GCGCAATATGAGGATACAAATACATCTGCGGACTGGGATGATTACCGCGTATACGTCGTCGGGCAGTCGCACTTTCCATACGAGATGTTCAGTTTTGACGGGAATGTAACGGTATTTACCTCTCCGGACAGCAGCTTTCCAGAAATTGCGAAGGCAATTGATAACGCACAGGAATCTATCTATTTGAACGTTTACCTATTTCACAATTTCTATCTGATGGACCATATAATAGATGCGATAGAAAGGGGCGTTGAAGTTAGAATAATGCTTGAAGGCGACCCTGTAAATGGGATTACCGATGAAGAGAGATATATCGCGAACCAAACCGTTACCGCAGGCGGGGAGGTCAGGTTTATGATAGACGACGAAGGCAGAGGTATTCATGACAGATATGCGTTCAATCATGCGAAATACGCAGTTATAGACAATGAAACGACGATAGTGATGTCCGAGAACTGGGAAAATACGGGTGTGCCGGTCAACAATACTTTTGGGAACAGGGGCTGGGGCGTTATTATAAACAATCCAGATGTAGCAGATTATTTCAGCAAAGTGTTCTTTGAAGACTGGAAACCGGCAAGCAAGGACAGTTTCCCCTTCACCCCGGATGACCCAATCTACGGGAATAAATATGGCTGCCCGCCACCTGATTTCATGCCTAATCGCACAATCCCGACCGGTAATTACTCGCATCCGTTTGAGAGCAAAACCATTTCCGGTGAGTTTAATATCTCCCCTGTATTAGCTCCCGATACATCACTGATGCAGACGAAATCCATTATCGGGATGATAAAAGGGGCGAAGAAATCTGTTTATGTTGAGCAGCTTTATATCTACAAAAACTGGGGGACGTATGCAGACCCGAAGCCGAATCCGTTCTTAGAGGCTGTAATCAACGCGTCAAGGAGAGGCTGTGAGGTAAAGATATTACTGGATTCCAGATACGGGAAGGAGCGTAATGAGGAGACGATTGAGTATGTCAATGCCATTGCCGCGTATGAAGGATTAAATCTTCAGGCAAAGTTAATAGATAACGAAGCAATCGGGCTCAACAAAACGCATAACAAAGGTGTGATTGTTGACCGCAGTAAAGTTTTGATTTCAAGCATAAATTGGAATGAATACAGTCCAAGAAACAACAGGGAAGCGGGTCTGATTATCGAGAATGAAGACATAGCCGAATTTTATACTGATGTGTTCCTTTATGACTGGTATGCAACAGCAACCTTTGACACCGGCGCACCCTCAAATCCATATCCTTCAATAGCAGGCACGCACTACGGCACAATCATGCCGAATCGAACGATTACTGTGAACACGCTCTATACATATCCATGTGCGGGCACGGGCGGGCATACCGAATCCATTGAATTAGAGGAAAACGGCGAACTGATAGCAAACGGCATCTGGAACGGCTACCAAGGCGACTGGCATAACATTACATTACATAACGTAACCGGTGCCCCTTACGTCAGACTGTTGAAAGGTCATAAATACAATTACACCATCGTAACAGGCTCTTATCCACAGATAATCCATAAGAAGGAGTTCAACGCAATCGGAGGCGAAATTATCTGTAATGAATTCGTAGACGCTAACGGGCGGGTTTATTACAACTGGATACCCGCTATTAAACTATCCTGACATACAAGTATTTTCTACAAGCACAAAACACCGAAAAGCTTATACATACCCACACCATCCAAATTTGTTAGGGGTAAAAAAGATGGAAGCGAAAAGCGAAGTGACGAAGGGGGGATATGTCTGCGGAAATAGGCTTGAATCGAGAATAAGCGGTTTAAACAAGATATTTTCTAAAAGATTTTCTTTTGTATTGACAGCGATTTTGGTAGTTTCGCTATTTGCAGCTTTATCATTCGTAGCAATACCGAGCGTGCAGGCAAGTCCAGATCCAGCAACGATATACATCAACACGACTGGCTGGTGGAGAGAAGGTGGAACATTTAATTCAAGCTCCACGCCTATTCAAGCAGCAATAGATAATGCAACTTCCGGCGACACCATCAACGTGGCGGCGGGGACATATACTGAGAATATAGTTGTTAATAAAAGCGTTAGCATAGTTGGCAGTGGCTCTGATAGCTGTATTGTTCAGGCTGCGGATCCAAATAATCATGTTTTCTAGGTTAAAAATGCAGATGGTGTTAGCATTTCTGGTTTTACAATTGAAAGAGCAACTGGTTACTATCTGTCTCCGGGAGGTGTGTATTATTATAAATCTGGGATATATGTGTATGAGTCTGATAATTGTAGGTTTTTTGACAATGTTTTCATGGGTAATAACTATGGTATGATAATACATACTGGTTCTGATAATACTATTGTAAGGGATAATATCTTTAGGAACAATTTAAAGTATGGCATTTGGATTGACGGAGGTAGTGGTAGTAGGATCTGTTCAAACTATATCCATGACAACCCATATGGTATCTATATCCAATCTTCTCTGAATAATCATATTAATTACAATAGGATCTGCGGGAATACTAATTATGGTGTGTATAGTGATTGTGGTGTGGATGCAGAGTTCAACTGGTGGGGCGATGCCAGTGGACCTTCAGGAGCAGGTTCTGGAACTGGCGATGCCGTCTCTGCCAACGTGGATTATGACCCTTGGCTGGGAGCACCTCTGGAATTGTCGGCAGTGCATCATGAAAGCCTTGGTGCAGGCACACACACAGTGGATGCCTCAGCGGAAGCGGATACCAAGGTAATCTTAAATACCACAGGAGAAACAGATATATACATTGCTAAATACGAATTACAGCCATTCCCTGATGAGCCATTCCCTGACGAAGCATTAGGGAAATGGATAGACATCCATGTCTCTGACCCTGACAATGTCACCTGGCCGATATATGTTGAGGTGGGCTACAGCGACGCCGAAGTAGCGGCAGCCGGTATTGACGAGAGTACTCTGGGCTTGTATTACTACAAGCCAGTAGATACTTTCCATCGCTGCTCTGATACCGGGGTAAACATGACGGAGAACTTTATCTGGGCCTATGTGAATAAAACTGAAGCTAGCGGCTTGACAGGGAAAGAATTTGGTGCTGGGGGTAATCCGCCGCCAGAAAGAGTCCCAGCGCTTACACTAATCGGACTGCTCGCTTTGATCGGCATACTGAGTGTCGTGCTCGCAGTAGCAACGATGAAGAAGAGAAAGAGCAAGTAACAACACTTTTAAAAAGGGTTTGTTGAGGGGATAATTTTCCCTCTTTTTTGTTGTATACGTCCTTTAACGCCAGTTCTGTGTGAAGGCTTCTATCCAGATTCCATCTGATGCATTTCCTGCTGAACGGAAGCCCATACCTGATTCAATCGGGTTTCTAACGTCCATGTCCGGTATGGCATTCACCTGCCGGGTCTTCGATTGCCCGAGCCACTTATAGAACCCGCATCTGCTTACGCCCAATAATTGTGTGGCTCGATTTACTGATATTTGGCTTCCAGATTCGAGACCCTCTTTTATGTATTTCACCCCCGTGCTTCTTTTACCTCCTCTTCCTTGTTTTTGCCTTCCAATTTGGTCAATGCTTTTTTAAAAAACTCGCTTTCTGCGTATAACTGCCCAACCAGCCTTTCAAGCTCTGCTATCCTTGCTTGCTCTTTATATGCCCTCCCGTTGCCACGAAAGGCTTTTTCCGGATCCCCTAAAGTATTCCTTTTTCCATTTCACCACGAGGGATGGATGTATCTCGTTCTCACGTGACACCCGGGCAAGCGTTTTCCCCATCTCAACCTCTCTAATCACCGAGATCTTAAAGTCCCTCGTGTAGGTTCTCCTTCTTTTCATCCACCCCCTTTTTCATCTCTGAAAAACACCCCCTACCTTATATCTTACTTTCTTCCTTCATTTATATTTACTTTATGCATCGGCATTCATTTCTTCGTGCCTTCCTCGGCATATGGTTAAGCCCTTACAGGGCTTGCGGGGTCGTGGGGCAGAGCCCCACAGCGTCGTTAGGGTGGCGCCTCACTCATTTTGGCGATCCCATATAAGGGATCATGAAAAAGACGAGGCTCTTATTGCCTTATTTTCCTTATAGTATTCCTTCTTTGTCAGCACCCAGTAGACCGATTCCGCCATGTGACGAGCTGTTGCGACGATTGCCACTTTTTCTCCTCTCCTCGCTTTTATCTTATTGTATATCCTCTGGAAGCGATTTGGTTTAGAAGAACGGACTGCTGCCCTCGCACTCTGGATGAACGCCCAG
>PIXU01000297.1 GCA_003601795.1 Candidatus Methanophagales archaeon | reverse complement strand
CTCGCCTTCAACGGTGAGCAAGCAGGTTCGTGAATACATGGAAAGAACAAAGGAGGTAGTTCCAACTAGAGGAACTGTTCATGACCTTGGTAGGGCTATAACGCACAAGGGAATCATAATCAGGCTTTATCTGAAAAGGTATCTCACCCCCGAGATCGCGAGGAGGACAAAACACTCAGAGGATGCCTGTGACAGGTACATCATAGCCTTTAATAAGGTCCGCATGCTCGCAGACAGGAATATGAGTGCTGAAGAAATCGCGAGAACGCTTGAAATGAGCTCTTTCACCGTGAAGGAGTATCTCAACATCTATTCAGAGTTCAAGGGGGGTGATAGTAATGCAAAGTAATTTATATGTGCATACAAAATATGAAAATATGGACAAGATATACCTTTATCCCATTTGGGAATTTTTAAATATACAACCCCTTGTTAATAATAGGAGGTAAGAAAATGGTATGGTCAATAATTATAGACCTACTATTGATAGTCAAAGGAGAGCCGAAGGCGTAAACAATGCATATCGGGATTATCACATGCGAGATTTTAAGGAGAGAAATAAAAGAAGTAATCGAAAAAAGCAGGTGCTGCCCGAAACCAGCAATTCCTGATAAACTCATGAAGAAGGGTCAGCCTATTTTTCCGGAGTTAAAAGGAGGGATAGATAAAGCGAATAGTTTATATTGGCTTACTTCATGATTATACATCAAACAAATTAGAAGAAAAAAAGTAAAATGGGGAGAGAAAGGAGAGATGAAAGTTAATGAGATAATGAGTTTCCCTGTCATCACCGAAGATGAAGATGCTACGGTCGCCGTAATATTGAAGCACATGGAACAGTCGCGAATAGGGAGTGTAGTGATAACAAAGGGAGGTAAACCCGTGGGGATAATCGTTGACCATGACATAGCGGCAAAAGTTATAATGAAGGATAGAAACCCAGACGAGGTAAAAGCAAAGGAGATCATGTCGTCACCTTTGATCACCGTGGGGTCGGATGCATCTGTGGAGGAAGCAAGTGGGCTTCTGGCGAGGAGGGGCATAAGAAGGGTACCAGTAGTTGAGGGTGATACGCTTGTGGGCATTATAAGTATTAGAAATATATTGACAGGAGAGCCAGTGCGTGTAAGAAAATATCTACCTTGAGGTGAAAGAAGAAAATGGCGAGAGAATTCAGATTAGAAGTTGGGGACGTAATGACCTATCCGGCTATCACGGAAGATGAAGACACATCAGTCGCCGAAATATCGAAGTGCATGAAAATGTCGGGCATAGGCAGTGTGGTCATAACAAAAGAAGATAAACCCATAGGAATAGTTACTGACCGTGATATAGTGGTAAAAGTTATGATGAAGAATAGAAACCCCGGTAAGGTAAAAGCGAAAGAGATAATGTCCTCACCTTTGGTGACCATTGGATCAGATGCTTCTCTTGAGCGTGCATGCAAGCTCCTGTTAGAGAAGGGCATAAGAAGACTGCTCGTGATTGACGACGGTGAGCTCGTGGGCATTGTAAGTCTTAGAAATATAGTGACAAGAGAGCCACTGCACGTAAGAAAATATTTATTTTAAAAATCAAAAATTCCTAAGGAGGCGAGAAAAAGATGTTGTTCATAACGTGCGTGAGAGTCAATCCCGGCATGGTGGATGAGGCAAGAGAATTTGGTGACAAAATACTTAAAGAACCACCTAAGGGCGTCAAGTTCCTGCAAGTTTATCACACACTGGGCAGGTATGATGCGGTATGGATTTACGAAGCGGAAGACGCGAAAGTGATTGAAGATTTCCTTCACCAAAGCAGGGATGTCTCAACAACCGAAACCTGGGTTGCATTTGCAAGAGAAATGTAAAAGGGGGTCTCTCAGCAGCTCCCTCCTTTTTTATTTTTTAAAATCTAAAGCCTCGCCATAAGAAAATAAAAAGATTAAAGGGTTGGAGATGACCTCCAATCCCTATTCCCTGCTCGTCCATCACACCCACAGCACTCCGTGCGTAAGATAAATAATCAGATACAGCGTGAAAAGCACGAGTGCTAGCAGTACGGCAGTACCTATCGCCACTTTCGGCACTTCTCCGGGATATGACCTCTTGAGTTCTTCTAAATCACGCGCGTATCGCATATATGTGGGATTGAACGGTCTCGTTACCACTGCTCCTATCATAACTACCATTATTCTTGACGCCGCCGTTGGATTCCTGCTGAACCAAACGACTGCATCAGCGAGTTTCAGCAAGCCTTTATCAATGAAATTCGCAACTGTCACCAATGGCTGTTCGCAGAACCATATAAATCCTCTTCCTGCCTTCCGGTAAAGGTAGTCTATATCTCTCGTTACTCTCTCGTGTGGCGAAAACAAGAATTGCAACGTGAAGAACCCTACCGCGGTCATCAGCAGTAACTCCAGCGTGCCTATTGTATGCCCCAGCGCGTACGGATTAAAATGCATCGCTATCTCTTTATAAGGAAGTATGCTGTAAAGTGCTTGCGGGTACACACCGAGGGCAACGCAAAGGAAAGCTGTAACGCTCATTGGGATAAGCATGGGCAGAGATACTTCTTTCGCTTCTATTTCATCGTTTCGCCGGAAAAAGGTGAAATAAGTGAGTTTTAAGAAAGACAGGAATGTGCCTACCGAACCCACGATCAAAGCGAGTGCAAGGATGTGCATCCCCTCCAACTCCGCTGCATGGATCACCATACTTTTGCTTACGTATCCATTAAAGCCCATAACTCCGGAAATAGAAAGAGCCGCTATCACGCACGTTATCGTGGTTATTGGCATCTTCTTCGCCAGTCCGCCAAGTTCTGTCAGGTTATTCTTCCCCGTTGCATATATCACTGCTCCCATGCACATGAACAGCAGTGCCTTATACAGGATATGATTGAAAACATGTGCAATTCCTCCGTTTATTCCTATATAAGTGCCTATTCCTATCCCCGCGACCATGTAGCCTACCTGACTCACTATATGATAAGAGAGGAGTTTTCTCACGTCGTTCTGCAGCAGCGCGAATGCAACGCCGTAGAGACACATCACACCGCCCATGTAGGCTACCGCTTCTACACCAGGGAAAGTCCTCGCAAGCACATACACACCTGTTTTTGTCGTATATACAGACAGAAATACCGCACCCGCTATCGTTGCTTTCGGATACGAATCCGGCAGCCAGGTGTGAAGTGGTATAAATGCGGTATTCACTCCTATTCCTATAAGCAGCAGCACGTAGCCTATACCAAGTTCGACCGGTCCTACTGCGATAGAACCTGTGTCCATGTAATGTATCAATATTCCACCAAGAAGCGCACATCCACCAAGCAAGTGGAACAGAATATATCGCATTCCTGCATTCGTTGCGCGCTCTGTCCGGCTGTACCAGATCAATCCGAGAGAAGAGAACGCCATTATCTCCCAGAAGATATACAGGGTGAAGAAATCACCTGCGAATACCGCTCCCAGCGCACTTCCTAAATAGAGCAAGGCACATACAAACTCTCCGCTCTCTTTCACTATGTTTACCGAGTATAAAATCGCCGCACCGCCGATTAGGGCAAATATATAGCCCATTATAAGACTCAACGAATCAACATGCAATAGAGTCAGCTCAAATCCCGGTAGAACCGAAAATCCCCAGCCGGTCTGTGGTCTAAGCAACGCCACACCAATCAACCCAAGCACAGCTAAGACGATAAGATATACCTTCCTCGCCCTACCCGTGCCGAGCAGGGGAATTAATGCAGCTCCTGCTAAATAAATAAGCGCAGGAGGAACATTTGGTATGCTACCTATATCTATCATTCTGCTTCTCCCTCTTCCTCTTTCTTATCTTTTCCTAAAGCCACAGCGCACCGTATGTCAGATAAATGAGCGAATATGCCGCAACGAAAGCAATCGAATACAACAGCGCAGTCCCTATCGCTAAAGTACGGATATCCTCCTGGCATTCTTCTTTTGGCATTTCTAAACCTCGCAGGTTATATCGCATGTACGGAGGAGTAACTGGTCTCAGCACTGTCACACCGACCATATTCACCAGTATCTTCGTTGCAAGTGCCGGGTCTTTACAAAAACATCTCCACGAGCTCAAAATTTTTTTTATTCCCATTTCTTTTTCTACCTCCTTTTCCTTTTTCGCGACACCTTCACCACCTGTGTCACCAATAACATATAAGTAACTTGTGTCTTATATACTTTTCCGATATGTCTATGCAGATGCATGAGTAGCTAACCTTTTTAGTAGCGAAGTTGACTCGTCACCCATCCCTCTCTGTGTTCCTCGAGATTTCTGCGGGATACGAACCATGGGGATAGATTTTGTAGAGATATATTACTATCTCTGTTCTTACTCTGCTCCTTCTGAGAGAGCGCAAAACTTCTCAGACCCACAGCACACCATAAGTCAAATAAATAACCAGGTATAGCGTGAAAAACAAGAGCACCAGTAGCACGCCACTTCCTATTGCCACGCGGTGCACCTCTCCGGGATACAACCTCCTGAGCTCTTCCAAATCTTGTGCATAGCGCATATACACCGGATTCGGATTGAATGGCTTAAGCAGCACCGTGCTTGCTGTAAGTAACATTATTCTTGATGCCACAGATGGGTTCTTGCTAAACCAAACGAAGGAATCTGCAATTCTTCGCACTTTATCATCCACGGAATCCGCAAAATTTAACAACGGTTTCTCGCAGAACCATATAAATTTCTTCCCCCATATGCGATAGAACCAGTCGGTATCAAGCGTAATCGTAGGTGTACCGTGAAGCATCCCTCTTAGTAACCAGAATGCAACAAACGTGGAGAGAAGGAGCTGGCTCATTCCTATTAGATGCGAGGCTGCATAAGGGTTATAATCCACAGGGTAGGGGAGTATCCTGTAAAGGGCTTGCGGATACACACCGATAAAAATGCATAGAAATGCGGTAATACCCATTGCTGCAAGCATATTTTTAGGTGGCTCCCGCGCCTCTGCTATTGGTCTCTTATCTTTTCTCGCAAACCAAGTAAGATAGGGAAGTTTTAGACCGGCGACGAGGAACGTTCCGATTGCGGCTCCTTCAAGCAACAGCCATACAAGAGGCTGATGCATTAGGGCTGCCGATTCAACAACCATCGTCTTACTCACAAACCCACTGAACAGCGGGAAACCAGAAATGGAGAAAGCACCAATCATGTAAAGCCAGAAAGTGAGGGGCATATATTTATAAAGACCACCTAATTCGCTTAACTTGCTTCTCCCTGTCATCTCAAGCACTGCTCCCGCACCCATGAATAGCAACGCCATATAAAGAGCACAGCATAAAGCATGAGCTATTGAACCATTTATCGCCATTGCCGTTCCTATTCCAATACCAGCTATCATATATCCGCCCTGACCGATGATAGAGTAGGCAAGAAGTCTTCTCGCATCATTCTCAAGCACTGCAAAGATGACCCCATATATCGCCGTGATAGCCCCTAACCATATCAGGAGCTCAACACCCAGGAAACCTCTTATCAACACGTATATCGCACTTTTTGTCGTGAATGCAGTCAAAAATACAGCTCCCGTAACCGTAGCTTCCGGGTAAGCGTCAGACAGCCAGGCATGTAAAGGGGGCACGGCAGCATTTATAAGAAACCCAAGGAATATAAAGTAAGAGGATAAATAACCCCAGCCCGTTCCCCAATTAAAAGAGTCAAAAGCAATAGACCCTGTGTTTTGCAGATGTAAAATAATACCTGCTAACAGGCATATACCACCAAAAATATGTACCATGATATATCGGAATCCCGCTTCCGAGGATGCCTTCGTCTTGTGATACCAGATAAGGAAAAGCGAAGAAAAAGCCATCACTTCCCAAAACAGGTATAAAGTAAAAAGGTCACCAGCGAAAACTACTCCCAGTGTGCTCCCAATGTAGAGGAAGGCAGATACATGCTGCCCGTCCTCCTTTACGTGCAGTGCATAAAGCGTCATGCAAAAAGCGGCGATAACAAATACATACCCAAAAACCAGACTCAATTGGTCAACTCTGCCAAAAACGAGTTCGTATTCCAGAAGAGGAAGACGCCAGAATACGCCTTTACTCATATACAGAAGGTCTATAAGCGCCGCTATCGGCAGCAAAAGCAGATATATCTGTTTCCACTTACCCTTTAAGACCGGTATCAGAAGAGCGCCCAAGATAAATATAAGTCCCGGATGCAGCCACTCAATCATAATAATCCTCCTCCTTTTGAAGCCAGTAATGTCCAAGTGCTTTTGAGGCAGCGATGATGAAGATGCAGCCGATAAAACCATATAGGGCACTGAAGCCCGGGATTGTCTGCCATAAGTCATGCCCGTGGAAATTAACGACTTCTGCCAATACACTCACCGTAAGGCATACATAAAGAATGCCAAATAAATGCTTCCGTCCCATTTTTATTCCTTATCCCCCTAATTTCTTAGCCAGCTTGATCAAAACCATAGCACGCCGTAGGTCAGAGAAAAGAACATATAGAGCGAAAAAAATAGTAGCACCTGCAACATCGCAGTCCCTATCGCTAAGGTCTGGGTATCTTCTAAATATCCGTTCTTTTCTAATTCCAGCACATAACGCACAGGATTAGGATTAGTAGGCAGTATGGTCGCGCCAGCCGTAACGATCAATACCCTCATTGCGAGCGCCGGGTTCCTTCCAAAACAGCTCCACGTGCTCAAAATTCTATTTATTCCCATTTCCATTTTCTTCTTTTCCCTCCTATTTTTTATCCCCCGCAAAGCTTCATGCATGCATGTGCTCTATCAACGTTTTACCGCGTTCTGAAAGGCGATAGAATGTTTCATTTCCGCGCTCTATCTCCTCTACAACACCCTGTTTGAGGAGCGAATTTGACGTGTCAAACCTGCTCGTCCCTTTCAGTCCCCCGAGAACAATTTGTGGATCTATCCCGGTGCTCCTTGAAATCTCTGCCGGATGCGAAGCCTCCGGATACTGATTATACAGGAACATCAGAATCTCACTTCTCACTCTGCTTCTTCTAAGGGAACGGGATAGGGATACATCCTCAATACCACCGCTCATCCTTCCTGCTTTCCCTCCATCTTCTTTCATACATGCACCTGTATATACATATATGCATGTAGGTATATAAAAGCTTTTCTATTTTTTTCGATGATGTCATAAAAATATGGGTGTGTCGCTCACATATGCAACTTCTATTTAACAAAACTATATGCTTCCAATAAGGTAAATGAGGCAGATGAAGGGAAAAAAATCGAAAAGCATATATATATCCTCAGCCAAAGGTCTTACATGGATAACCTTACAGGGTTACCATAAACGTAAAGGTTAAAATTTAGGAGGTGAAAAAAGAAGAAAGATGAATAGCAATAAAGTGGTTCTGGTGGCAATAGCAATCGTAGCTATCGGGTTGTTCGCGCTGCCGAGTTCGGTATCGCTCTTCAGCGGGCAGCACACCTGGTATAACCTGAACGATCAGGGAAATCAGCTCCCCTGTCAGAAGTGTCATGCCGATATACAGGATGAGATGGTGTCTACGGATAACGGTGTGCACACAACATTAGCTGGGCCGGGGTGCAACTGCCACAGGGTAAACGATACAAGGATAAAAACAGGCGTTGCAAATGGTGATGGTGCAGGGAATTCCAAACCAGGTACCAAATCGCACGCTGCGGAGACGATAGCATGTATGATCTGCCATGAACAGGGTAACCAGCCAACGTATCCATTCGCGGGTGGATTCAATCAGTCCGCAATCGAAGCCTCAGCAGGCAAGACCACTCCATATCACTACAGCCACTCCGATGGTTCCGGAGGAGAGCACGCAGCACACAACCAGTTCATTGGGCAGGCAATAGCAGATGACCTGATGGAGGATTCGAACGAAGCATGTGTCTCATGCCATACGAGAGTCGGTGTGAACATCACGTGGACGAAGAACGAGAATCTGGAGTTCACCGCAAATGAGAACGAAACGGGTACGTGGACTGTAAGTAACTTCGCAGCCACAGGCAGCAACGAGACAAAAGTGCACACGCCGAATAACTGGACATCATAAACTCCCACCCTTTTTCTTTTTTTATTGTTATTGCACGAACCAGAGGAAAGATAGGATAGGGATATGAACAGCAAAAAAATAGCATTGATGGCGATTGCAATAGTCGCAATCGGGATATTCGCATTGCCGAGTACGGTGTCGCTGTTCAGCGGGCAGCATACGTGGTATGACCTTGGAGAGGGCAAGAATGACGTGCCATGTGAGAAGTGTCATGCTGAGATAAAAGATGAGATGATGAGTAGCGATAACGGTGTCCACCGTGATTTAACCTGTGCGATGTGCCACAGGGCTCCGTTTACTGGTTATGGCTATGCACGCGGGCATGCAGGTCCTCCTTATCCAGGACCTCCACTTCCAGGTGAAGAAGCACATGCCGCATCCACGGTCGAGTGTATGGACTGTCACGATGGTAAGGGCGATAAAGGTACCATTCATTACGCGGATCCAGAATATGGCGGCGTCTGTGGGAAATGTCATAAGGGATGGGGGTATAACTCAACGAAACTATCTGCAAGCGGCTTTGGTTTGACACCATGGGCTGCCGATACAGGCGAGAAGGCAGCGCACACGAAGTTCGTGCTTGATGCGATGAACGAAACACTCATGGATGGAGCGAATGAAGCATGCATTGCATGCCACACCCGCGTGGGAGTGAACATCACGTGGACGAAGAACGAGAATCTGGAGTTCACCGCAAATGAGAACGAAACGGGTTACTGGACGATTCCGAGCTTCGCTGCCAGTGGCGAGAACGTGACGCAGGTGAATACGCCAAACAACTGGACACAACCATAAACTACCCACCTTTTTCTTTTTTCTTTTTCTAACTAAGTTTTGAAGGATTAAGGAGATTTTTTACTGAACAATTCGTTTTTTATTTGGAAATCATGCCATGGAAAGAGCCAAGGTGTGATTTCTTACTGATAAAACAACGTGCACAGGCTTTCCTTCAACAAAAGTTAAAACCAATGCACAAATTTCCTAACTTCCCATTTGGGCATAAGGTTAGAAAGGATTGAGTGCATAGTTATTTTCGATGAGGTGACCAAAATGCCCAACGAAAGGGAAAATTATGCAGGTATAGT
>PIXU01000296.1 GCA_003601795.1 Candidatus Methanophagales archaeon | reverse complement strand
CGTTGATGACCACACACGAGAAGCGCCCACTGTGAAAATGCTTGATGCGTTAACAGAAGAGATAGGGATAGAACATAAAGAGATAAGGCAGGTCACCCTGCTCGTTGCTTGCGGTACGCACACAGCGCCAACTGAAGAAGACTTAAAAAGAATTCTTGGTGCGTATATGAATACGTATGCCTCGCAACTCAACCTTGAGATTCACGATTGCGATGCAAAAGACCAGGTATTTGTTGGCACGACAGGCAGAGGGACACCGGTAATGCTGAATAGAAGCTACATAGAAGCAGATGTAAAGATATTAACAGGCGACATAACACTGCATTATTACGCGGGGTTCGGCGGCGGAAGGAAGAGCATCCTCCCGGGGGTTTCATCACGAGAGACAATACGGAAAAACCATGCACTTCTACTGGATGACCGTGCAAAAACGGCGAACATCAAAGACAACCCCGTGCATCTGGATATGACAGAAGCAGCGTCTTTCGCACCTCCGGATTTCGTAATAAATACGGTTGCCGACAGTTCGGGTAATCTGGTAGATGCATACGCAGGAGAGATGAATTCTGTATTGCTTAGGGGTGCGGGAGTCATGAAGAAACTGTCTTCTATTGAAACCGACTTGTTTGACGTTTTGGTGGTAAGTGCAGGTGGTTTTCCGAAGGACAGAAACCTGTATCAGGCAACAAAAGCTATCGAAAACTGTTATCGTACCGTGGTTCCGGGTGGCACGCTAATTCTTGTCGCTGAATGCCGCGAAGGAATTGGCGACTCCTATTTTGAGGAGTGGATGAATAAATACACAACATACGAAGATGCCGCAGACGCAATCAGAACGAATTTTGTGCTTGGCGGGCATAAAGCGTTTTACATGAGGAAAACAATGAAAAGAGTCCATCTCGCTATTGTTTCTGAACTGGACACGCAAATGTTGAATAGATGGGGTATAACGGGATATAAGTCCCTTCGTGAAGCACTAAAAAAGGAAATAGATTTCAATGAGCAGCTTAAAATAGGTATAGTTAAAAAAGGTTTAGATACTTTATTGGTTAATGTCAGTAACCAAGAAAAATCAGTGTAAATCTGTATCTTAACTTAAATAGAAGGAAGTAACTTATACTTCTTACATACTTATAATATACAAAAGGAAGAAGAGAGGATAAAATAAGTGGCAATGGCAAATCTTGCAAAGCAGAAAAGGATAGCTGCAGACGTGATGAAGGTTGGCGAAGGGAAAGTATGGATAGACCCTGACCCGGAAGCTACAGCGGATATAGCAGAAGCGATAACGAGAGAGGATATTCATAGGCTGATAGAAGAAGGAATTATAAAAAAGAAACAGAAGAAAGGCGTAAGTAGAGGAAGAGTAAGACAGAGAGCGGCGGAAAAAGCCGTCGGACGTAGAAGGGGGCACGGATCCCGAAAGGGTACAAAAGGCGCAAGAAGGGGCAAGAAAAGGCAGTGGATAACCAAAATTCGGAGCTTACGCAGGAGATTAAAAGAGCTGCGGGATGAGGAAGACCTCGATAAAACTGCATATCGTAAATTATATACTAAAGCGAGAGCAGGAGAACTAAGAAACATCGCTCATCTAAATGAAGTTGCAAAATTTGATAATAAAAATAAATTATAGACAAAAATAAAAAGGAAACAAGAAATGGCAAAAAGTCCAACACATCACGTCCCGTTTAGAAGGCGAAGAGAAGGAAAGACCGACTATCGAAAACGGTTAAAGCTGCTGCTCAGCGAAAAGCCACGAGTGGTGGTACGCGAAAGTAATAAATACATCAGAATACAACTTGTCCTGGGTGATAATCTTAGTGATAGGACGGTTATCTCCACGATATCTTCTGAACTTGAAGGATACGGGTATGAAGGAGGGAAGTGCAACACTTCTGCTGCATATCTCACGGGATTGTTATTTGGTAGAAAATCGAAGGAAGCAGGGTTTGACGAAGGTATCCTCGATATTGGGCAGTGCACACCTACGCATGGTTCTAAAGTGTACGCTGCATTAAAAGGAGTTGTTGATTCCGGGATGGATATTCCTTATGACCCCTCTGTTTTACCCTCTGATGAGCGCCTTAACGGACAGCACATCGCCGAATTCTTACACAATCCTGCTTTTATTGATAATTTTAATGTAGTAAAAGAAAAGATATCTTTATCTACAACTTCAATACAGGAGGAGAGAACGAAAGCATCATAAATGAGCGGAAGAAGGAAGAGGAGGGAAGCGGATGAAGAAGAATGGGTACCATTAACAAGGTTAGGTACGCTGGTGCAAAGCGGTGAAATAAAGACAATAGAAGAAGCTCTTCGGTCGAGATACCCGTTAAAAGAGCACCAAATTGTAGAAACGCTCCTCCCTGATATTTCTGATGAAGTCCTGGACATAAACATGGTGCAAAGAATGACCGATTCAGGAAGAAGAATAAAATTCAGAGTTTGCGTAATCGTGGGAAATCGGGGTGGCTATCTTGGTATAGGACTGGGTAAAGACGCTCTTGTTCGTAATAGCATTACAAAAGCGATACGAAATGCAGAACTAAACTTGACATATATTGAACGGGGTTGTGGGTCGTGGGAATGCGATTGTAACGAGAAGCATTCGCTACCTTTTAAGGTACGCGGGAAATCCGGAGCGGTCGAAATAACCTTGAAACCCGCACCCAGGGGGCTGGGTCTCGCCGCGGGGGACATCCCCAAAAAGGTTCTGGAGTTCGCAGGTGTGGAGGACGTATGGGCGAAAACAAGAGGTTCTACACGAACCACCTTTAACCTTGCGCTAGCAACCTACGATGCGCTAAGAAAAACAGCTACAATAAAAACCATTCTCTAAAAAGAAAGCTTGTTGAAAACTTTACCAAATAAGATGAAGGCGATAATAAAGATGAGAGGAAGCGTAGGAATAAGGCCTGACATAAAGTACACGTTAGGGCTTCTTCGGCTACACCGGGTGAACCACTGTGTCGTAGTAGGAAATGACGACTATTACAAAGGGATGATAAATAAAGTGAAGGATTACGTTGCATGGGGCGAAATATCCGAGGATATGCTTGAGGAATTACTAAAAAACCGGGGTAGATTAGCAGGCGGTAAAAGGTTAACTGAGTCATATTTACAGGACAATACGCCTTTTGAGTCGTTTAAGAAACTTGCTCATGGTTTGCATTCGGGAGAAGTAAAGATGAATGATTTAACAGAATACCAAATCAAACCTGTTTTCCGGCTGCACCCGCCAAGAAAAGGGCATAGAGGAATAAAAAAAACAGTCCCACAGGGTGGTGAACTCGGCTATCACGGTGATAAGATAAATGAGTTATTGCATAAGATGAGGTAAAAATACCTCAACCATGCTAATATTGAATAAATTTTTGTGGCTTGTTTGATTTTAAAATAAACAGGCACAAAATCAAAAGAAGTGACCTATACCTGTACCTATGAGTAACGCTATAATCGTGCATCCTAAAATAACAAGTCTATACCTAATTTCATTGGAAGAAGGGAGCCTTTGTTCAAGACTCTTAAGTATGTCTTCAGCCTCTTTAAAAGATTTAGCAGCCTCTTTCCAGTTTTTTGGCTTATAATTTCTGCCATGTTCAATCTTTTCTTTAGCTGATGAAATTGCTGTCGTTATTTCTGTTTCACTAGGTGCGTCTACGAAACTCAATCGGTACAATATACGAGGTTTTAGTTTTTTGTCAATTCGGTCAAGATATACTTCTGTAACATTTTGCGCTCCTTCTAAGATTGCTCTGTAAAGGTGTGCTTCCATCTCTGCCAATTCTCTATTTGCCTTGCTATTATCATCGTCCTCAAAGAGGTGTATTAGCAATTTTCGTAAGTGATCAAAAGCATCTCGCAAATTGTACATCCCTACCCAATCTCGTTTAAATGTGGCTATTTCATTGTGGATATGCATGTCTCTTGCATATTGGTAAGGCTCTTTCAGAACTTCTAAAATAGATTTTATTATTTCCTCTTTTTTGGGGGATATTATGTTGTCACTCTTTACCATCTCGATTTCTCAGAGAAGAATCTTCTCTCTATACGCTTTTTTCGCTCTTCTCTCTCTTTTTCATTCTCCACACCATAAGTCGGACTAATAAGATAACCCCCTGCAGAACCCAATGGTTGCCTCACTTCACCAACTTCGATTTTAAGTCTTTCTTCGATTTCGTGAATGTCCATCTCATCCATTTGGTGGACTGCCACACCAATGCTCCTTGCGTTCTCCTCCCTCAAAGAGATTAAAAATTTATCCTCCATAAAACACATTAAGACGAGGTTTATCGCTCGATGTTTATAATATGCCTAAAAGTTTAGAGTTATAGGAGGAAAGAAAACATGGACGGAAAAGTTGGTGTGGTAATAGATCGAAGGAAAGAAAAGGATCAATTAGAGATAGTAGTAGCTTTTCAAGAGAAAGAAAAATCACCTAAATTAGGTGAGTTCTTGATCATAGAGGAAAGAGAATTTATGAGGAGAAAACTATTGGTAAGGGTTGAGAGTTTTTCTTACGGAGATTTTCAGGCAACGAAAGATGAAAGGGTAAGAGCATTAGTTGAGAAATATGTTAGAGAGGTTGCGGGAGTAGGTAGAGAATTATCAGAGGAAGAGAAAAGAGCTTTGTTTTTTAGACACTATATATTAAAAGTCTTAGGTGAAATAGAACTTGAAAATCAGAGGATAAAAACTGATTATAGGATACTCCCCGAACTGACTTCTATTTGTCGATATCCCCTTTCTCAAGAATATGGGATTATAACTAGCGCTGGACTGGAAGAAGATTCTCATGCCCTTACTATAGGGCATCTTTCTATAGGAGAAGACATAAAAAAATTCGACAATAAGGAAGAGGAGATAAATGTTATTTTTGACTTAGAAAAGTTTAGAAACAAAAGAACTGCAATATTTGCCCGAACAGGGTATGGAAAAAGCAATCTATGAAATTTGGCAGGAACAATTAAGGAAATGACCGTGAAAGAAAACCCCTGGAGACATTGGAATCACATCACCAAACTCGACCCAGATAAACATATCTCGCGTGATGATTTAAAAACCGTCGTGGAAAGTGGAACCGATGCAATAATGATTTCAGGCACTCAAAACATCACCGACGAGAACGTATCCCAATTAATATCCATGCTGAAAAATTACGATATACCTAAAATATTAGAACCGGCAACCCCGGAAGCCGTTATGTATGAAGGCATAGATTACGTTTTTGTGCCTCTGGTTCTCAATTCCCACGATTTGGAATGGATTGTAGGTAAGCACGTGGACTGGATAAAAAGACAATCAATCGAATGGAATATGATTATATCCGAAGCGTATATCGTCCTGAACCCTGAATCCGCAGTCGCTAAACTGACAAAATCCGATACGGACTTAACCGATAACGAAGTTGTCGCGTACGCGCGGTATGCCGAAAAATATCTTCATCTTCCTATTACTTACATTGAATACAGTGGGACGTATGGAGACCCGCATAAGGTAAAGAAAGTAAAACAATCGCTAACCGAAACGTCTCTGTTCTACGGTGGTGGAATAGACTCAAAGGAGAAAGCAGCAGAGATGAAGGCATGTGCTGACGTCATCGTGGTTGGTAATGTAGTGTATACCGATATGGAAAAGTTTTTGGCGACAATTATTTAGGTGCTTGTGATTTCAGATTTCTTACTCTCCAGTGGAAATGGTGGGGTGTCTGGGTGCACGACACAAATTCAAGAAAACAGAAAATAAATTATAGACACAGATTAACACAGACGGATGATAAAAATCAACACGGTTAAACTAAAATAAATCTGCGTAAATCAGTGTAAATCTGTGTCTTAAATAGAAGAGAGCTATACTTTATGTACAATAACGAGTAGGCAAAATAAAATGACCAAAACAGCAGTGTGTGTATGCTCAGGTGGGATAGATTCCACCGTAGCAGCGGCAATCGCATCGCAGGAAGGCTATGAATTGCATTTCTTTCACGCTTCCTACGGGCAGCGAGCGGAAAGAAAGGAAAAAGCGGTAGTGGAACAAATAGCTGCTTACTTAGGTGCGAAAGAGTTGAAGTTTGCGGAAATACCGTTTTTAAAAGACCTTGGTGGGTCTTCATTAACGGACATCAAGAGAGCAATTCCTGCGGGTGGAGAAGTAGATTTGGATAACCCGGGAGAGACGCCATCTACATGGGTGCCCTGCAGGAATTTAATCCTTTTAGCGGCTGCAAGCGCATACGCAGAAGTCATTTCAGCTAATGCTATTTTCGTGGGCTTCAATGCTGAAGAGGCGAGGTCATATCCCGACAACGAGAAGGAATTTGTCGAGCGATATAATGCGGTGCTGGAAAAAGCAGTTGCTTCTTTCTCACAGCCGCCAACGGTAAAAGCACCTTTAGTTGATTTGTTGAAACCCGAGATAATAAAAAAGGGGGTAGAGGTCAAAGCGCCCTTACACTTGACTTATTCATGTTATCTGGGTGGGGAGAAGCACTGTGGGATTTGTGAGTCGTGCTTGCATCGGCGAAGAGGGTTCAAAGAAGCGGGTGTGGATGACCCGACGGAGTACAGCCAATAAGGGGAAAAAAAATCAAATTCAAAGCACCAAAATCTAAACAAATCCAAAATTCAAATGTTCAAAAATCAAAACAAACCTTTCTAAGTCCACAGGTTTTTGAGTAACTGCGCCACAGAGTCTACACCAGCGGTTCAGGCTGCCTCTCTTCCGGAAGCACGGGTAATCGCATGGTATTCATTAACAAAGTATCTTTGACTTCTTTAGCACGTTCCAAGAGCAATTCCTTACCCTGAGGCGTGAGTGCAAAAATCGGGATTGCCGTGCCAGCCTGCAAACGCGCTTTTTCTTTTGCCCATTCTCTTATGTGTGGTGAGGCACAAGCAGTAATCAAGTCGGCAATTTCGCAGAACTTCTCAGCCTCTGTTTTGGAGATGCCCGTGAGATGAACACCAAATATTACTGCACGCTTGCTGATAGCTCTACATTTTTCAGCGTCTGTCACCGTGGACACCGTGACACCCACTCTTTCGTATCCAAGCTCAAGTGCTAGCCGCAACCCTGATACCTGATCTATCCTTGGTGGGTCGAGTATTTCCCCTCCTCTATCCCTTATTTTCTTTATTATTCCTTCAACAGGTGTAGTCTCAATTACACCGCTCAGCCTTGCCCCTATTCCCTGCACCAGTGCAGGATTGGATGTAATTACAGTACCTGCGCCTTCGCAAACCGTTACGGTGGCATCGAGCAGTCCCCAGCGAAGCGCCGTCATGAACGTCTCCGAAGCACCGAAACCAACGAAAACTTCTAACTCTACTTCTCTATCCGCAGTACACATCCCAAAATCTTGTATCCTGAATTCTACGTTCGCTTTTACCGTTTTCTCGTTCAGTTCCTTTATTCCTCGTATTTTAGCCCACAATGGGCAATATTTGAGCAGGGGTTTGGCAACCTCAACAACTTTACCGTTTTCTACTGCCACCCTCGTTTTCCCCATGGTTTCAAAAACATGTCTGTCTTTTCTCATTTTCAAATAATCACGTGGTTTTTTACTTTTGCTATTCGAATACGAATAGATTTATAGGTTTGCTATTCTTCTATTTTTAAGAGATAAATGAACATCGAAGAGATAAGAAAAGACTTCCCGATTTTAAATCGCGGGATAATATATATGGACAGTGCAGCAACGAGTTTGACGCCGGAGCCCGTTTTGGATGCCGTTCTGGATTATTACAGGAATTATAATGCGAATGTAGGCCGTGGTGTGTATAAACTAACGCAGATAGCTTCGCAGAAGTATGAGGACGCACACAAAAACGTAGCGAAATTCATTGGAACCACAGCAAACGAACTCATTTTTACTAAGAACACAACCGAAGGGGTAAATACGGTGGCTTCGGGAATTGGGCTGAAGAAGGGCGATAAAGTTGTGGTCAGCTTATGGGAACACCATTCCAATCTCCTGCCCTGGATACGTGCGAAAAAGACGCTAAGAATAGATCTGGAAGTGGTAAAACCCAACGATGCAATTTCAGAGGGCGATGCGAAAACCCAATGTGCTCTTGAAACATCGGATTTTGTGGATGCGATAGACAAAAAGACGAAGATAGTGGCGATAACGCACGTCTCTAATGCACTGGGCTCAGTTCTCCCAGTAAAAGAAATCTCGAAGTTGTGCGCGGAGAACAATGCTCTTTTGCTTGTTGATGCTGCGCAATCCGCGCCTCATTTGAAAATAGACGTCAGGGATATGGGCTGCGATTTCCTCGCCTTCTCAGGGCATAAGATGCTCGGGCCCACGGGAATCGGCGGTTTGGTTATCAAAGAGGAACTTATGGAAGAGCTTGAACCGCTGACGGTGGGTGGAGGCGCAGTGGAAGATGCTTCGTTTGCCGATTATCGCTTAAAACAGTCGTATGAGAAATTTGAAAGCGGCACGCCAAACATAGCGGGGGCAATAGGTCTCAGCGCAGCAGTGGCGTACCTGGAAGGGATTGGAATGGAAAAGGTAAAAGCATGGGAGGAGAAACAGGGGAAAAGAATCATTGAAGAGCTACGGGAGCTAGACAATGTCGAGATTTATGGCTACGGGAGCGAAGCTTTTGAGCATGGGCAGAGGATAGGTGTTGTATCCTTCAATGTAAATGGCGTGAATCCAACTGAAGTTGCGTCACGGTTGGACCGCGAAGCGGGCATAACTGTACGGTCCGGGCATCATTGCTGCATACCCTTGATGAACTACCTCGGGTTGGGTTCAGAGGGAACGGTCAGGAGTTCGGTGTATTTGTATAATACCGAGGCGGAAGTGGAAAAGTTTTTAGACCTTATTAGAAAGATAAGTAATTCATAATTTACAACGCAAAATTTAAGAGTGTGTATATGGACATAGAGAAGCTCTGGGAACTTTTGCATAAGGAGAGAAATACAGCATCACTGCAGGTGTTACCTGAGACCTTCCATGAGGACGTGAGAGAATATCTGAAGAAGCTAGAGGATGAGAAAGCAGAAGCGGGTGGTGAGAGAGGACGAAGCGAACTCGTGGAAGACGAGATACGAAACGCAAGAATGAAAGCAGAGGATATTATCCAGAGACGCATAGGGAAAATAGTAAAACTTGCCAGCTCGGGTATGGAAACGGCACCTAAGGAAATGTTAAAGGAAGAAGCGGAGATATTCGAAGGCGTGAAAAACTATGTGGCGCAAGGCAAAGAAAGATTGTTCGCGCTGTTGTCGGGCGAGCCCGAGGGCGTGATCAAAAGCGAAGGTATAGGGGAAGATGAAAGGGAAGAGCAAAATGCGCAGGATGATGCTGAAATGGTGGAGCCGAGTTTTAAACAGGTTGAACAGCCAGATTCCACAGAAAACAGTAATCAGAATGAAGAAATGCATATCGTTAGAATATTAGAAGACATACCTACTTTTATGGGTATAGATGGAGAAATATATAACGTGGGAAAAGAAGATGTTATTATGTTACCAAAAACCAATGCAGAGATATTGTGCAAGCGCGGGGTTGCGGTAAGGATCATGAAAAAAATATCTTAAATAGAAGGAAGCTATATTCTATTTTATATACAAAAATAAAAAGGAGATAATAAGTAGGAGTAGGTGCGAGCCATAAACAGAAAAATGAAGATGCCAAAACGTGTACGGATTTATTGCCCCTTTTGTGACCGGCATACCATACACGAAGTGGAAAAGGTAAAAAAGGGAAGAGCTTCTTCCTTACACCAGATCGTGAGACAGAAGAAACGCAGGTCAGGAATCGGGAATACGGGAAAGTTCTCTAAAGTTCCCGGTGGCGATAAGCCAACAAAAAAGGTTTTCCTCCGATATAAGTGCACGGAATGTAAAAAATCATATCAAAAACCGGGTTTCAGGGTAGCAAAACTTGAGCTTGTGGAGTGAAACTATCCGCATATACGTTGGGCACATGTAGGAATTGAGCAAAAATCTTCTCACCTCGGAATAAATTTTGGGGCATTCTATACTGGAAATAACCAGCCATCAGGATATTGCTTCGTTCTCGATTTCTTTTTTGAGTTTTCTGTATAAACGGATACATAGATAGCTTTAAGATAGCTTTAATATCCTTTCCTAGGTCAAAGTGACTCTCCCCGCCGTGAAACAACGTGACATCTTTTGTTTTGATACGTTTTTTTTTGAAAATCTATATCTCCAACCCCTCATCAATTATCAACTGATTGATTTTTGGGGGATTCCATATTGCCAATTTCGGCTTCGATTCAAATTTAATGCTTTTATGAGCAGCTTTTATTTTGTCTATCTCTGAGAATCCCTCCGCAGCTAAAACTAAAAACGATGCCCCTTCCATCAGGAACTCGCACATCCTCCGCATCATTGCCAAACCTTTTGCACAGTCCAGAATCATATTTCAAGCTGGATTCTCCATCCCTCTCTGGTAGTATAACCCCTGCTATTTATCTTTTTAAACGCCTCT
>PIXU01000295.1 GCA_003601795.1 Candidatus Methanophagales archaeon | reverse complement strand
TTTTGCTTAGCATCACTCAACAATGATGGCATTGTCGATGGTTCAGTATAATTGCATTTTTGAGTTACCTTTTAATTTGAAAAGGATACATATTTTTCTTCAATTTTATTGCTCATTTTCTTTGCCTCCTTTTACTTATGTGTGTCGCACGGATATTTTAAAAATTTTGAGGGATTGTTATATTCAATCTCTTTTACTCTAAATTTTGCATAACTGAAATCGCCTGATTCAAGATTCCAGGTAGCCTCCAAGTAGAAAGGTACTTTCATACCATCAACAGTTCTGTAATCGCTACAATAACCTGTAAAGTTCTCCAGGGTTTTATCTTTGTATCTTTTTGTTTTAAATTGAGTGATTTGTCCTTCTTCATTAAAATAGAAGATACCGTCAACAGTGAGATTTTTATCAGTAAAAATAACTTTTGCTGAATCATTATCTATTGGCACCCATCTTAGATTCTCTGAGGGTAATAGTGCGGTAGGAAACAAAGGGGCTTCTCCTAACCATCTGAGAAGTTCTCCCTGATCGGCTTCTTCTCCCTTAACATCAATAATTTTTATGAGAGATAATAATTTGACTTTAAGATTCCCCTTGCCGTCAAAATATATATCTTTTGCCGAAAAATACGGAACATCACCTGACCAGACAAATCCTGGCTTTTGTACTGTAAAATATTCTTCTCCTTTAATAGATACCCAATTTTTGCTTGCTCTAAATTCTCCACCATGCTGTAATCTGACATAACTTACATAAGACTGATTTTCCGTTAATGAATGCTTGAAATACCTCTGAACTGGTACAGGGAGGTCTTTGATTTGCTTTGACGTGTAAACTTTGCCAGAGATATTTTCCGAAGCTGCGAAAAGTTTTTCGATGTCTTTATCTAATTCTGATTTTACCATTATGCCTCCAATAAGTATTGTTATGATTAAGACAAATGCGACAACCACTATGATTATACATATCTCTCTAAACATACAATTTAATGGATTTATATATCTTTAATATTAATAAGTTTTCTTTTTTGGTTTATTATAGGACTAAACGAAGTCCGCCGAAGGCGGATTTGGGTGTAGCGAGGCGCAACCGAAAAAAAACCGTTTAGCCTGTGTTTCATTCCTCGATGGGCTAAATTTTAGCGCAATGTTCCGAAGGACAAATTTAGTTAGAGTTTTATTTCTGCCCTGAAAAAACTCCAAATAAAAAGACTGACATCCGAACAAACGATTCTATAATATGCACAACCGATGTACAATCCATTAGTTCAGGAATTAAAGTGGTGGATACACCAACGTTCTCGTCTGCATATACATATTTTGTTGTTTCCCAATCATTATATCCAGACTTCGTTAGCTTGGTTGTATGGTCTCCAACAGGCACATCAAATGCATACTGCGGTGTTGTATCTATGTAAATGGTAAACAATTTCAGTCCATCATTGCTGGTGGGGTATTTTGAGGCTTTTAGAGAGGCTTTTAACGCGCCAAGCTCCTCGTATTTCAAGGCTTTTGTCTGGGCGTTTATGCTGATACCGGGACGGAAACGCGTAACAGATATAGCTAACGCCTGCTTCTTTATGAAAAAGCATGTCAGCAGTTTTGAGCGCTTCCTATCGGGGCATAAGTGGAGCATGCACTAGGTTATCGCGTCGTTAATATTGCTGCTGTTGTCCCAATTAGCGGATAAACTCATGGTACACGGTGCATTCCTGCCCGCAGAGGATACGAGGTTCGTGAGCAAACCGAGCAAAAAGATGCCTGGCGTGCAGAGATGGAAGGATTACAGCGGCAATCCTGATCGCGGTGGGTACATAATTGGGCATAACTGGTCAATTCTCGGTTTGCTCTCTCCATTTTCCGGACGGTGGCTTTGTTTTCCGATCATAGCAGTAAGAACAATCTCTCGCTGTTCGTTGCGCCTTCGTAAGAATGCCGTTGGCTGGGACGACTATCACATGGATGCATGGCTACCTATTATTATTTCTGCAAAAGTATAAGTAGTATAGTTTAAAAGAATAAAAACTAAAAAGGCCCAGGCGAATAAATAATTACCTTGCATAAAAATCCCTTTACGGGAAAAATTAGCTTGTTTGTTTGAAGTTGGTAAAGTGGAAGGATGAAATGGACATAAGAGCACGAAAAATATACGAAGCGTTGTTTGCACTCGAAGACCTCAGAGAGATCTTCAGACATGCGTTACCCACAGGACTCAATGATAACGAAGAGGAGCAGTTCTTGGACGGCGTAGCCCGTGTAGAGACGATCATAAAAGAATTAAAAGAGGGTAAAGGAAGCCCGCTCAAGTACGTTGAGGATACGATTGAACTTCGGACAAGAGAGGAAGAATACATAAACATCAATGCCATCCAGCCAGGCGGAAGATTAACGCCAGAAGCACGAAAAGCACTTATTACTTATGGTGATGGATATTCCATCTGTGATAAGTGTTTAGAAGGCAGGCTTGATAAGATTAGAAAACCACCGGTGGACGAATTTCACGCGGAATTAGCGGAATTCGTGGGTATGGACGAAGCCAGAGTTGTACCGGGAGCGAGACGGGGTTTCCAGGCTGTCGCTTCCTCTTTGCTTGAGAGAGGCGATGTCGTGATAGTTTCTGATTTGGCGCATTACACGGAGTTTTTAGCAGTAGAGAACGTCGGCGGCGTAATTAAAGAAGTGCCCTCCGGCGAGAAGCACATAATTACCGGTGATGCCGTAGCAGAAAAAATAGAGCTCGTGAAGAAGGAACTGGGAAGACTACCGAAACTGATTATTATCGAGCATTTTGATTACCAATTCGGAAACGAGCATGATGTGCATGGCGTTGGGAAGGTTGCGAAGGCATACGACATCCCTTTTCTTTACAATGGTGCATATTCCGTGGGCATGGTGCCAGTGAACGGAAAAAAAATAGGGGCTGACTTTGTTGTAGGGTCAGGGCATAAAGGAATGGCTGCGGTTGCACCTTCGGGCGTTCTCGCTACTACCGACGAATGGGCACCAAAAGTATTCAGAGGCAGTGAAATTGTGGGGGATGTCTCAGATAGGACTTTCAAGCATAAAGAGCCAGAGATGCTGGGCTGCACCCTGATGGGTGGGACCTTGCTCTCCATGATGGCTTCTTTTCCGCGCGTGAAAGAGCGAGTAAAACGATGGGAAGAAGAAGTGGAGAAATCAAACTATTTTATCCGTGAATTCTTGCGAATCGAGGGCAATAAAATATTGAGTGAATATCCTCGTAAACATACGCTTTCAAAAGTTGATACACGTAATAGCTTTGACAAGATTGCGAAAACACATAAGAGGAGAGGTTTTTTCCTCAGCGACGAATTGAAGAGAAGAGGAATAGTAGGCGAATTTGCAGGTTCGACAAGAGTGTGGGAACTTAACACTTATGGGTTGAACTGGGACAGGATAAAATATCTAAGCGAGGTGTTTATAGAAATAGCGGGGAAATATGAAATGCCGGTAGGATAGGCTCAACACCCTAAAATCGAAGCCTGAATGAATGAGACCCAAAGAACATTATGTTCAAGAGGGGCTTACTGAATGTAATAGTAAACGATGAGTTGTATGATAAGGATTTTGTCGAAAAATGGACGAATGGATATATGAATCCTGGTCAGACTGGAAGATGCTCATCCAGAAGGAATAACCGTCACTCTGCCTCCTTTAATGTACAAAAAATTCAGTAGATTTTTTGGCGGGATCTTGCGGAGCATACTCAAAATAACGCAATTTAAGGATTATCCTGTGATGTACCACAAATATGAAGGATTTTTAGGTGGGTTTTTGACACCATCTAAAAAGGTAGATATATACTCAGAGCGATTGGAAGAGCAGGGTTATGATCCACTGCCAGTGTACAGGGAACCGTGTACACGCACTCCATGATGCATAATATTCACGAACTGTGCGATTTATTTCCGGAGAATCTGCTCTCAATTAAACTTATGTACTCCTTAATCAGCCTTTCTGATAGTTTTGTTATCTTTCTAATGGTCAAGAGCGGATAAGATTCCCTGTGAAGGAATGCAACCACTGAGAATTCTCAGCTGAGAAGTCCTCCAGGATCTGTTCACGCCGGATAGCGTGTAGTTTTTAAGGTAAAGCTCAACAGCTTTTGTTTTATGCGATACGCTCCTTCCTATGTCCTCCACCATCCCGCGCGTAGGCAATGAGACACCCTGTTTCATGAGATAAGCGTCGTCTCTCTTTATCGTGCTCAGGCTTGTACCGAGAAGGATTACGAGATCCTCCTGGGTCAGAACTCCTCCATGATCTATCGCTTCGTCACACAGACGCAGTTCCTTACTCCTTCTTTCCGCCGCGATGCCGTATTTTTGTCTGATCTCGATGTCCTCATCATGCAGGATTGTTAAGTTCACGGA
>PIXU01000294.1 GCA_003601795.1 Candidatus Methanophagales archaeon | reverse complement strand
GTGAACTAAAGCCAGGGGAAACGCGGACTTGGTATTACTTATATGAAGATGTTCCAGGCACACCGGATTCTCATAAGATTAAGGCATGTGCTGATTGCCAAAACAGCGTTACTGAAAGTGATGAGAATAATAATTGCAAAGAAGATACTCTTGAAGTGGAACCAAAAGCACAGCCAAGGGTACACATTAAAGGAGAAGTTGTTAATACGCAAAGAATATCCATTAGTCATGCTGATCTCGAAAACTATTGCTCTTTATGCCGGTGTAATACCCACGCGCCTCCTTGCTGCGCAGACTATGAGCCTAAAAATGCCGGGAATTACTTAGTCCTTAGAGTAAAGATAGAAGAGATCATAAAGGAATCCCCTCTTACCCTTCCTCCTTACTTAAGTGTAGGAGAACTCAGCTCTTTTTATCTTTACAATCCAAGTATATCGGTAAGCGAAGGTGACCGAGTAGAGATAGATATCTATCACCCAATTATTGCTGGTATCTATTCCTGTGTGGGAGTGCTCATTATTCCCGACAAAGTTGTCTGGGATATGATCGAAGCATTCAAGATTATAGACATAAGTGTAGCATCAGGAACAAGATGCGGCAAAATAACAAACTGGAAAACCGCTTGCACCAATGTTCAACCGGGAGGTAAGTTCGGAGCGGAAATGGAGTTTGATAACCTTATGAGTGGTGGCTATCGCTTCAAAGGAATTGTCAGGGTACGATCGCCAACCGATGAAGAATATTCAGGTGAGAATCGGCCAATATTTGTTCCCTCCAGTCCCAACAATCATGGTAAGTTCGCAGGTGGCAATACGTTGTATGTGAAGATACCAGAAGGTGCCGCTACGGGCAAGTATGATGTGAAACTGGAGTTGTGGAATGCCGATACTAATACCCGGTGTGATGACACGGGGTGGAAGGAGAATATATTCACCGTTGAAGATGGAGGAACAGTATCTGAGATTGTATTTACCGGCACGGCAATTGAGTACTTTTCAAGGATTGGTGCATGGGGGTGGACAGTAAAAGCAGATGAAATTATCCGTGGACCATCAGAACTACAAGGTCACACTTTAACTGCATATCTTGCTTCAGTAAATCCGGATGAATACCCTTACGGATACATCGATCCAAACATCGAACCAGAGGATAAAGTAGAAGTTTATGGTTGGTATCAAGGAGAAGATAACGTGGCATTATTCGGTTCTAAGGATTATTACATTAAAAAATCACTGGGCGGTGGGTCAATAAAAATCACCAGTGTTTCTCCACCACCGGGCACCACTCTAAATGCTGGAGATACTGTAACATTTATTGTTAATGTGGATTACGATTTAGAACAAAGCGATTACGGGAAGATTCGGTTATCAGTAAACCAATATACCACCGGCACAACGGATAAAGAATATAATATTGGAACTTTTGATCCCCATTCGGGTTCTTACACCTTTACTCATACAGAAACCATATGGGATGATTGGGAAAATGTATATGTCTCGGTCAGCCTTTATGCAGCAAAGCAAGGAGAGCCGTTACCTGCGGAATACACTGATTTTGACTATAAGCAATACCCGGTTAAAGGAAAAGGTGACCTTGAGCTTATACTGTTTGTCCCAGAAATCGATGGATTGCATGTGAAAATAAACGGTGTTGTATATAACGCTATAAAACCACTCCATTGGGATTGGGGAGATGGGACACATACGGACAGTTGGTTCTTAGGGGAGCACACATACGAGGAAGGAGGAAGCTATACAATTACTGTGACTGCATACGGTGAAAGGGGAGCAGTAATAAGCGAGAAGAAACAAGTAGTAGTTTCCGGTGGAGTCAGCCCGTATTAAATAATTTTTCTAATGAATGTTGAGTTCGATGTGTTGGCTGAGATCTGCGAAGTGTTGTATTGTATGTAGAGAAGCAGACCTCAATATCACCAAAAGGTACATGATAATCGCGGTTATTTTCGTTCAAATGCAGGTATGTTCCCGTATAGTCATGAAATATTTTTAATTGTTTCGGTTTGTATATGATTGTATCGGTGTTGATATTCTTCGGAAGCTTTATCATTACATTTATCTCTTTATAAGCGAGCGGAATTAGTGCGTACTTAACAGTATATGTTTTGTTTGATTTTTCAACCAGTATGTGCGAGTATGTAACGTTAATATTAACGGGCATATGATAGACATAATAATCCCCAAGATATGGCATAGCATCATATAACTGCCAATCATCCAACCATACAATCCACTTAAGTACATTGTAATCATTTATATACTCAGATGGTGAGTTGACGCTGTTATTAATAAACTCATCTGCATTTTGCACGAAATGGTAAATATACTCCTTCTTGTTAACTTTTACAGTAATATTTTCAGCGTTCTTAGGAAGCAGAAAATATACCGGGAACGATTGTAGGCGTGGCGATTCAGAGGGTGGTTCAGGTCCAAGATAAACATCAAGATCTATTTTGCATTCAACGTTTGAAATCAAGGCTGTGCCATATTCTTCGACATTGATCTCTACGATGTCGTTTGAGGGTATTATGCTGAGGTCTCTATAACTTATGGGTGATGATGGCTCTGAGTCCGCAGAAGCAGGTCCAAAAAATAATGCCAATGTTGAGATTACGATTATTCCTAATGCAAATAGCGCTGTCTTTTTCAATTTTATCTCACCTCCGCTTTTTTGTTCCCTGATATTAGTACTGGTATTCATCCGTTATAAATTTTTCCATTAACTAACTAACACTGCTTTGGGTACGTTATATTGATTGCATTTGCTTTATTCGGTTGCATGAGGGGGGTTGTGGTTGTGAAAAAACCTATCGAAAGTTTTAAATACTGAGTTTACAATTTAGTTTTTTGGGGTTGCTTCAAACTCTGAGGTGCGAAAGGGAGGAAGAAGATGAAGGGGAAGGCGATATCGAAGGTATCGAGTTGTTTGGTTGTATTCGCGATTTTAATGAGTGTTTTTTCAGTTGCAGTTATTGCAACAGATAGCGCCAATAGCGCAGCGAGTAATGTAACAGATGAGGAAAATAGCTCTGAGGAACCAGTAGCGCTTTCTAACAATAACAATATAACCTGTCTAACCTGCTGTAATGGTTTGATTTCAAATACATCTTCGCCGGGGATAATTAACGAAAGCGCTGAGGTGCCTGATCCCGATTTACCTGTTATAAATGATACCGATATAGATGCAACGAAGACCGTTTCAGCGATGAGCAGTTGCAGTTATGTATGGATAAAAATAACCGACAAGTATTGCAAGGGATATAAAGTGTACGTAGATGGCGTATATC
>PIXU01000293.1 GCA_003601795.1 Candidatus Methanophagales archaeon | reverse complement strand
TTTGAGAGGAGCAAAATAGAAACTAAAGCAGGTATAGGCTCAATACCAGATGGCTTCGTTCTATCATTAACCGGGGATAAATGGTATATCATTGAAGTAGAATTGGCCGACCATCCATTATATAATCTAAGTGTTCGGATTACAGCATCACAAGAGGAGGAGAATTACATTCTCAGGGCAAACAAGGGTTCTCGAGGGTGTTTTAATTAATCATCGTTCATTCCTCTAAATCATCGGGAAGATGAAATGTGGTGATGAACGAGCTTTATAAC
Organism: Candidatus Methanophagales archaeon; assembly: GCA_003601795.1. Classification (GTDB taxonomy): domain Archaea; phylum Halobacteriota; class Syntropharchaeia; order Alkanophagales; family Methanospirareceae; genus QEXZ01. Next base: position 2,967 of record PIXU01000293.1, on the reverse strand, counting down.
TTCTTTCCCAAATGCTCTTTTCTCATAAATCATTCCATAGGAAAAATCCATATTTATAATAGTTAGCATAATAGTGTTATGCAACACAGCAGAGGGTGGGAAAGTTATTTATATGTATGGTCGTCTTCTTCATCTTAACAGATGTCTATTATTCGCCTCTCCTGTCCATATTGCGGTGAGGAAATTAAAGGTGGTGGTATTCTGTTATCAGAAAATGAATTGAAAAAGGACTATATAGTAGTGAAATGCACAAATAAAGAATGCAAAAGAGACATAAAACTCAAGAAACATACTTTTAAATGCATTCATTGCAAAGAAACATGCGAGATATTCATTCCTGAAGAGACACAAATATTGGAAATACACTATGTTGACACTCCCTGTGAAAGGAATTGTAGCAAAGAGGAGAAAAAGGAGAGGAAGAAGGAGCTTGGTAAATTTTACTTCTTGAAATGCGAGGAGCGTTTTCATTACAGCACATTACATCCTGGCGAATTGCTATTTCGTTGCAACAAATGTAAACGACTATTTCACGTCGTTCTTATAAGGGGAAGGAAATCTGTTTGTTTACTTCAAACAGATAAGGAAGGCATTCCAGCGAGTCCCCTTCACATCTTAGCAGGGAGATTTGGCAGGCTTTTTGAAGAAATTACGCTGAGAGTCCATACTATTTCTGGAGGATGCAAGCCTTTCTTAACATACGGGCGTGCACGAAGATTAGGCGAAATAATTCTTCCTTTCTTCCTTATGTCTCTTTGTTCTATTTTTTACTTTTACCTTTGCATATCTACTTTGTTCAGTTATCCAACTTCAATAATATATTCTGTGTTCGTTTCTGTGGCATTTGCGTCTCTTATTTACTTCTCATTTTTGGTTTTAAAAGAAACAGTAATTGTTCTTGGAGAGATTGAGTTGAAATCCGTAGAGGACTTTGCCAGAGGTATGTATGATTGTTTCTTTACATTCAGAAAAATTTGGCTTCTTATAGGTTTTATGTTCAGTTTAATTCTATTGGTAGAAGAGATTTTGTCGTTTGGATTCCGTCTGCCAGCGACAGAGGTAGAAAAGATAAGATGGATAGATAGTATTGCATGTATCCCAGGTATGTTTATTTTCACATCTTTAACGATACCTATTTTCTTCAGTTTTGGAGCATTTCTTTATGGAATGTGGAGTTATATTTATAGAAGATATCCAAATAGAGTATTCAGATGCAATTTTCTGGAGATTGCACCATCAATAGATAAATTAGCAGAGATTTCTGTCCATATCGTCTTATTTCTTGCATCTATTTTATTTTTAAATGAAATATTCGTAAGGAAGTTCTATGCAAATGCACTCTTAGGTAGGATTTACGCAGAAACTCGAACTGAGACTATGAAATTCTTCTTTCATTCCCTTTTTTATGGTGCTGTAATTTTGCCTCTTGTTTTGTATTTCCTTTATTTAGGTAAGATCGTGCGAGATTTAAAAGCAATGGAGTTCAGATGGATAGACGAAAAAATGAAGATTTCACATTCATCTGAAGAGAAGCAAGCATTAGCAGCATACAGAGCGGAAATGAGCACTGCGTTAAGGTGGATTGGAGGTGTGGATTACGCTGCAAGATTGCTTCTGCTTGCTTATATTGGATTCATTTTGAGTAAGGTAATGGGTAATGTGCCGATTATTTAGAGGGGTGCACCCCTAAAAGTAGACACTAAGTTAAGAAACAAAAAAGGGTGCAACATAGGATATGAATAGAGAGTTTGAGATGGGGAAGGAAAACGCACGCCCGCGCGGGTGTCACGAGAGAACGAAAAAATGCTTTTAGTGGCAACGGAAGAGCATATAAGTGGCTCAGGCAGTCGAAGACCGGGCAGATGGATGTCATAATGGAGATGGACGTTAGAAACGAGATTGAATCAGGTATGGGCTTCCGGAGATACGGCAGATGTAGTTCCAATTTTTTATGCTCTTACACCATAACTGTATCCTCATCAGAATAGGGAGGAGCACATATACACAAAAACCTCACTTTCTCGTTTTTACCTGAGTAAATCCTGTGCTTCTTTTTGGAAGGGATGAACACAGCATCCCCTTCTGAAACCTCTCTCCTCTCACCTTCTATCTCCATTACTCCTCCCCCTTCCAGAATATAATATATCTCATCGGAAGTTTTATGGAAATGGAGTTTCGTTTCTTCGCGGACAGTAGCTTCTGCCAGGCTCATCCTTTCGCTTTCTGATCTCAAGAGCTCCCTTATCTCAGAGCCGTCTTTCGCCTCGAAAGGTATTTTTTGCTCACTTCTCACTATTTTCATTTCCTCTTCCTCCCACAGGTGTTTAGATAAGAGATTAAGATTAACTATTGGAACTTTTTAAGCTATAAAGTACTGATATTCCAACACCCAATTTATAAATTTTCTATTATTATCCTATACTCTGCACATCTTGATATAAATTACCTTAGAATTTAATTTTATACTGGCTCTATAATAATTTTAAATAGGGAACGTCTCATATCAAATACTTATCTCAACAAGTGTACCGTATATACAGGCGAACCTCCTCTCCCCACTCGATTATAGCAGTAAGAACCTTGACCACCTTGGCATAGTAGCCACGGTGTGCAAGGAAATCGGCTTGGCAGACGAAATCGATGGGGTCATTGGCGTGGATCCACGCCAGAAAGTGACCTGCGGCGAGGCAGTTGTTGCCATGATCTTGAATGCTTTAGGATTCGTGGACCGCCCACTGTACCTATTCCCCGAGTTCATGGCAACAAAGCCTAATTAATGAAGGGGTGCACACCACTATCACCATCCCCGCACCTGCAATTTCGCCGATTCCGTGAGCGTGCTCACTTCTATGCCCTTCATCGGCATGCCCAGGTCTCTTGAGATCTCCGCCAGCCTCTTCGGGTCATCATAGCAGTTAACAGCTTCAACAATCGCAGAAGCCATTCGGGATGGGTTCTCTGACTTGA
>PIXU01000292.1 GCA_003601795.1 Candidatus Methanophagales archaeon | reverse complement strand
AAGTTTCCGGCTCTCTTAATTCCTCCTCAAGTATCAATTTCGGCTCACGAAACAAAAAGCCATCAGGGTTAAAAACATTCTCCTTTATTTCTTCTTCCACATCAAATCCCCTAAAAAATTCTAAATACTTGGGAATACCGTCACAAACAGCATATATCTTTACCAGATTCTCTATCTTCGTCCCCAGAAACCACTCACGCAAATCCCTGAATCTCAAAGGTTGTAGAAATATTTGCCCTGTGCTTCTACCATACAATGGGGATTTATATCCCAGAACACGCTTCTTCATCATGCTAACCGCGGAGCCGGAGAGAATGAGCATTATCTCTTTCTCTGACAGAATTTCATCTACAATGGTCTGAAATTCCGCAATAATGTCGCTCTTCTTAATCAAATATGAGAATTCATCTATAACAACAGCCAGCCCTTTTTTGTTCTGTTTGGCTATGAACTCGAAACACGCTGAAAAACTATTAAAATTCGGATTTGGTATCCCAAAGTATTCCCCTATCGCTTTATTAAATTTTGATAGGTTATACTGCCATCTCCTCTCCTCACAGAGCAGGAATATATTCTCCTTATCCTTTACAAATTCCTTTAGTAATCTGCTCTTCCCCGTCCTTCTCCTGCCAGAAACGATGATAAACTCAAACCCTTTCTCTTTGTATTTCTTATCCAAAAATTCCAGTTCCTTTCTTCTATCAATGAACTCTTTTCGGAACATAATTATATAATTTAGCTTCGATATTTAAATGTATTACGCACTATTAAAATGCTACCTTTACCTTACCCTTGACTTTATCCGCATCTACAATCCCACTTTCTACAATCCTGTCATACAGCTCCCTGTTACCATCAACAACCACGATAATCTCCAAATTATTGTAACTCTGCGCATCCAAGCTATTTATTGCCTCTAAAAAGCTTCATACCTATCGCTTCGGTGCATGCATAATATGATGGATACGGAATGCGAGCATGTTAATCATCCCTTATTTTCATTGCATGATTTCACTGCTTAACAAAGCTTTTATTCTTTCTCTCTCTTTCTCCAGATCAAACGCATTTATTCCCATGCTTCTGGCAACTTCTACTAATATGCCTAAAACTTCCCCTATATTCCAGATAGAAAAAAATAGCTTTATGTGACCATCTTCTGCGTATCCAAACGCCAAATCCATTATCTCAGTACCAGCTTCCTTTATATACCGCTTAACGATTGCACTGCTATCAAGATAGACCAGCACGTTCATCCTTCATCTCTCTAAGAACCTCAGCAGCCGAAATTTTCGATTCCGGTCTATCTTCTTTCACTTTCCCTGATGCTCTAAAACCATAATTTTCTGAAAGATTATTTAAGCTCTTTATCAATGCATCCCTCACCGAATAAGACTCTATAAGGCTTTCTACCTCTTTGCTTACCCCCTGGTTGTCCCATACTTTCTCAATACTTCTTCTTTAAAGCTCTTCCACACCGCTTCATCTATATATATCGCTACTTTTCCCATTTGCCCACTTCTTAAGTATTTGTATTAATATAAATTTGTATCGGTGATGTAAAAGGGTTTGTCAAACATCCCCATACGCCCTTTTCACCCCTTTCTCTCTTTATGTCTTTACCCCGTTATATTTTTTAAAGAAGTTTTTGCACTTCCCGATTTCAACAATTTCTCGAAGATCAACGCCACCAGATAGTTCTTCCTGTCCCTCTTTGCTCATATCTCTTCTCTCTTCATCCCGTAAAATATTGCATGTAATTCCGCCCCCAGTTGGGAAGCAAATCGTTCAATATCCGATGCGTCCACCCAGAAATAAAGCCCTGGCCCGTATCCTCCATAAAAGCAACTCACTTGGTTAGGAAAGTCAATCCACACATCTACATCAAATATAAGGGAGCTTTTGCTCAGACGGCGAATGACCAGCCCGAAGTCTGGCTCAATAGGATCAAATGCCACTTCATCCTTACTGCCATCCGCTAATTGCTGAAGCTCTTCGATCAGTCGCTTTATGTCCTCAAGAACGAGCGTGGTCTCTTTCGCACTTTTATAAAGAATACCGTCTCCTACTCGCAACTCCATGCGATATTTAACCCATAAGGTATATGCCTCTCCCAGGGGCACGGTCTTTATATCGGTATCCTCATCATGGCTATATCGCTCCCAATCCAGGAGCTTTAATTCAAATGCACATGCGTATTCGCCACCATGCGTCAAGGTTGCCATTTTCTCATCTATCTATTGGTTATACAAACTATTTATTGCCTCAACCAACCCACTATCCTTTAATTTGTTGTAAATCGTGTACATTATCTAAGCTTGCTTAATCCTCCCATGCAGGATGACTCGCTATTTCTTATTCTCGTGGCTGAAACCATAATCTTTTTCAATCGTTCTTTTTGCAACCTCAAGATGATATTTTGTTGGAACACAAACGCTTGCAGCATCAACATTACATCAGCCCTTTTAGCTTCTCCACAAATCTTTCAACACCATTTACCGCGAGCTCAACCTCGTCCAGTGGCATCCAGTTCTCATAGAAATTCGTGTGAAGCGAGTTCGCTTTATGCCATAGTGTGCTTATCTCCTCGTCTCCATACCTTCTTCTAAGCGCGGATACATAATCCCAGAGCCTTGCATGACTTCTTAATTCTTTCCCCTCCTTCGCCGCCATCGCCTTTAATATCTCCGTGGCTGCACCCCAACCTTTTTCTGATGATTGAACGCTATCACCCTTCTGCAAAAACTCTTTCGCCTCTTTCAAATATTTATCACAAAGTTCTAAATGTATCTCCGCTCTATCTTCAGGATTTAATATCGAATATGTTCTGTTTAAAGCAGTTATTAAGAGCTCCTCAAATGGCTCATCTTTACTCCTCGATAGCTCGTCAAGCTTCTCTTTCACTTTTATCGGTATTGTTATTGTCGCCGCCATATTTATATCTTATGTTTATTGTTTCCGTAATATATGTCATCAATTGTTGCAGCCATTTATCCTGCGGACAAAAAGGTCTGAGATGCATATTCCTCCAATTCGCGCTCTATCGTCTTCACTGAGACCTCAAGCTTGTACTCTTCCTTGAGGAATGCCGCTACGTCTTTGAGCGTCGAGCGGGGGTGATCCATGATATACTTCACTATCCCACCGAGTATCCGCTTTTTTATCTTCTTCTTTCGCCCCCTCTTCTTCCCTTCCCGCGGAAAATCACCATTCTCAAACCTATCCCTGATGTTCCTGACCTGCCTATCAGTGTAATTAGTGATTGCTGCAACCGTTTTCTGTGGAATGCCGCAGAATAACAGAAATACAACCATCACCCATCTCACCAGATGAGACGCCATGTTAAGTGCTAAAAAATCCCTTGATGCCTTTATAATTGCCTCTTTTATGTTCATACTCATACATTAGAAGAGACGATTATTTAAAGATAACGATAAAAGTTGATGGACCTGTGAAGGTAAGTTCTCTATCTCTTTGAGTTAAAACCGGAAATGAATTTTGTCCGGGGTTTTT
>PIXU01000291.1 GCA_003601795.1 Candidatus Methanophagales archaeon | reverse complement strand
GGACTTTACTCTACAAATACCAAAAAGAAGGTCTCGGGTCGCTGATAAAATGCTACAAAGACCGGATAAGCGAAGATTACACAGGCGGCGATTTAAAATGCCCGAACTGTGGTGAAACATTTGCCCGGGAAGCGGTGTATCATAGGAAGCCCGCTAACAAGATTATCCGTGGTAAAGTTTATGTTAGACATTGATATTATCATCCTTTTGGATACCATCCCGCGTGACGTACCTCGAACTTCCAAACGTCTTTAAAAGGGTAAGTACAGGATAGACCTTCTTGTGGACTCATCTCTTCCTGTTGCCCTCGCTTCCAATCTTTCCTGGTCATTGTTCCAAAGACTAAATAATCATTGCCAATACTATCTGGTGCTGCATATTCACACATGGCACGAAGCAGATTTTCCAGCTCTGCTTTTTTCACTATTATCAAATCGCAGTTAGGACAATATCGGCAGGGTTTATTCAAAATGAATAAGTTGCGCGGGGCTACGTGAATAACTAAGCAAAACTTCCTTAGCCTTGTCCTTGTGGAACACTTAGGGCAGCGAGTAAAAGCCATATCTGAATATGGATTCAAAAAGAAGTAATGTCGCTCTTCCCGGGTCAGTATTTTAGTTTTTTTTTCACTGGCATTATCTATATTTATGTTTAAATAAGAACAGATAGATAATAAAATAGTGCAGAACCAAGAATACCGTCCTGCCGCTGTAACTCAGTTGGTAGAGTGCCCGGCTGTTAACCGGCTTGTCACAGGTTCGAGTCCTGTCAGCGGCGTTGTTGAAGATGTCAGGTGTCCGTACCGTATCCAGACACCTATGCAAATTAGAACCTCTGTTTTATCCCCTATATCTAACCCGCCAAACCGCCAACCTCTCTAAACCGCTAACCCCGCTAATCCCACTAACCCCGCTAACTTCCCTGTGTACAACGCGCTGCCTATCACCACTCCACTTGCTCCCGCTTCTTTTATCCGCTCAACGTCCTCCCTACTGCTTACTCCTCCCGCTATAACCACGGGCACGCTCACAGCACGCACGAACTCCTCTACAATCTTCGGTTCTATTCCCCTCATCAAACCTTCAACGTCTATGTTCGTGAATAGTAAGCTGCCTGCACCCATTCTCTCTGCTTCCTTCGCTGCTTCCTTAGCCGCCAACCCTGTCGTTTCTCGCCATCCATCTATCGCCACTTTCCCTTTTCTTACGTCCAGCGCAACCATTACCCGTTCAGACGAGAACTCATCCACTACCGTCTCCACAAGATTCGGCGATTTTAACGCTGCCGTACCAAATATTATCCTGTCCACACCTATATCGAGAAACATAACCGCTGCTGCGTATGACCTGATTCCCCCACCCACCTGAATCTTTGCTTTTCCTCTTACTCCTTCTGATTCCGCTATGTTTTTGACCACCGCAAAATTGTTCTTCGTGGCTTGAAACGCACCGTCCAAATCAATTATGTGCAAGCGAGTCGCACCCTGCATAACCCATTTCTTCGCTATCTCCACGGGACTATCAGCCGAAGAGAATATCTCTTCCTCCTTCTTACCCTGTCTCAGTTGAACACATCTGCCACCGCTAAGGTCTATCGCAGGTATCACCTCAAAGTTTCCCATTTACCTCCACTCTTATTCCCAATTCCTTTGTTATCTCTTTATACCTCACACGTAGCGTTACTTCAGTAACACCGGAGGCCTTAGCAACGTCATTTTGCGTCTTTCGGTCATCGCATAAGATTGCCGCTATGTATATCGCCGATGCTGCTATGCCCGTGGGACCTCGCCCACTTGTTATGCCCCTATCTAAAGCCTCTTTTATTATCTCCTTCGCACGTTCCTCTACCTGCGGTTTCAAATTCAATTTAGCGCAGAAGCCACTCACGTAGTCCAGAGGAGAGATTGGAGCAAGCCTCATTCCCAGTCGGGCAGTCAATAACTTGCACGTCTTCATTATGTCCTTCCTTCCCACCTTTGTTGCATCTTCTACTTCGTCAAGCGTTCTTGGCACATTATGTTTGCGGCACGCCAGGTAGATAGACGCAGCCAGGATTTTCTCGATTGAACGCCCATGAATCAAATTATTTTCCCACGCATCGCGATATATTTCCATGCTGTCCTCTCGCGTTTTGTCAGGTATAGAAAGCAGTGTGGACAGTCTATCTATCTCGGCTTGCGCAACCAAACGCTGCCTATTAATTGAGGTACTTATTTTTTTCCGCCTTTGATGTTCACTAAGCCTGTGTAAACGCTCCCTATCCGAGTCTGCGGTTTTGGTATTTCCACTTTTTACGCTTCTTGTGCTTTCTTCCTTGTCCCCGGTATTTCCTTCTCGCATCTCTTTTATGCCTCCTCAGCTTCTATTCTCTTCTTCTTACACAACACAACAGCACACCTCACGTCATCGAGAAAATATCTTTTTATTTACAAGCCCTTTTAGCTCTTCCTCGTTTACGCCCTTGAATACCTTTATACTGATGTAAGGCTGGTCAACAGGGCCAAAAATATCGTAAACTCTACCTATTTTTCGGTTGTCCCCGGTCATAACTACGGAATTGAGTATATGTTCAACTTTTACTCGTGCTCCTCGCACAATTAATTTATGGTCTATGATGTGGAGTGCAGTGCCCAGTGCCCTCAAGCCCTGCCTCTGAACTTTTCTTTTCATTATTGATTATTGAATACAATAAAAAAAACAAATGATACTATATAAAGTTAACGTTTTTTTTATGTGACCATATACGCCACCACCTCATCAATTGTTGACACCTCTTCCACTTCCATCTTTTCCTTCATATATTCGCCGAGGTCTACCTCTTTTGGTATGTAATAAACCCTCGTAAACGTGAATCCAAATATTTCTCTCTCTCCTATTTCCTGCTCGTAATAAATCAGCTTTTTTTGACCCCTTGGCACCAAGAAAAGTTCCATGCTATTCTCCTCCGCCGCTACGGCCTTTTCAAACACACCGCCTACCTGCCCTATGCGCCCTCCTTCCTCAATGGTTCCGGTGATAGCCGCGTCCTGCCTTACTTCCTTATTCTCTATCGCAGCTATAGTGGCGGCAGTAATGGCAGCTCCGGCTGAGGGTCCACCTATCAAAGTACCGTTGATGTCAAAATAAACGATAATGTCCCTGTTCGTGATGTTTATATTGGTGTAGTCCTCAGCAACCTTCACTGCTTCTCGTACCGAATATTGCGTTGTAGATTCGACAAACGGATTCGTGTTAACCAGCACGTTCCCCTTTCCTTCTTTTAACTCCACATGCACCTTGCCTATCACGCCCAAATGCGTATCACTTCTTACAGCAACGATATTAGCACAACTGTCGCTTTCGCTTTCAGTCACGGGCACAGAAACAGGCACGTTCATGTTCACGTTTGCAGGCGTTTGTTTTTCCTCATTATCCGCATTTCCCGCATGGATGAGTTTCTCGATAATGTTCTCCTGTATGTCTATCACTTGCTGCTGCTGTTGGTAAACGTGATAAGAAATAGACGTAGACGCAATCAAAAGGATGCAAAGCACAGCGATTATCGTGTTTTTACGGTTCATAACGTTTGTCCTCTAATTATTTTCTTGTTGTATATAAAGTATAACTTCTACCTATTTAGGACGCAGATTTAGGCGGATTTACGCAGAAAATCAGTGCCAAAAGTGAGTTCTATCATCCTTATATCCTCATAATTTCCTCCGTCAATTCCTTATGTTTAAAATCCGGGTTATCTGCGTTCATCTGCGTACGATTATCAATTATTCCCTCTTGTCAAATACGCTCCGGAGCCTGCGCAATTTTTATCAACGCCTCCCTCTCTAAAAAATGCAACTCCCCGGGAACGACGAGCACATGAGGCAGTTCACCAAAATCGTAGCTTTTCAATGCACCAAAATAGTCTGCCCGTACAACTGGCTTATCCGACCCTGCTCTCGCTATTCCAACCGCTATTGACTTTTTCAGTGTTTCTCCACCTAAGTTCCTTTTTTCCTCTGCCGTTTCCAGCAGTTCTAATGCTTCGTTTATGCGCATCGGAATATCAAGATAGAGCAGAGTATGCAGCCCTCGCTCCTTGTTTGCTATTAGCGTGTCGTACGGCACTGCAGAGATAATCCCTTTTTTGCCGTATGGCGCTGCAATCGTTGCGGATTTACCAAACTTGTAACTCTGGAGACCGCATAATCCGGCAACTGCAGAGGAAATAGAGGGTGCATGTATTATCCTCGTCTCTATTCTCATATCTATTGCTCTGAGCCGTAAATCAACGTGCGTGGTCGCAATCATCGCATCGCCTCCACTGAGTAAAACCACTTTCTGGTGCTTTGCGTGCTTTAAAATCCCTTCTTCTGCTTTTTCCTCCACGTCCCTTCGCTCAAGCACAGAAATTCGTTTGCCATACACTTCTTGCATCTTTTCTACTGTTTTACCACCTAAAGGGGAGGTGTAAAATTCTGCATACACCACATCTGCCTCTCTTACCGCTTCTAACCCTTTCAAGGTTATGTCCTTCTCGTCGTATAACCCGAGACCTACGAAAGTGAGCATTTTTTTATTTTAAAGAGAAGTTTCTTTAAGCGAGAAGGAATCAGCACGAATTGTAGCGGTTTTTTTATCTTCATCGTATGTGACAAATCCGTATTTAGCTAAGAAACGTAAGAATAGTTCGACTTTTTCCTCTGAAGTGTTTACACGTGATGCTATCTCAGACACTGAATGGGGCTGTTGATCTTCTAAGATGCGTAGAATCGCATTCATTCGCTTTTCGGTGTCGGGCATTAGTTAATCACCTTAAGTATTTACTTTTGATGTGTGTTCTTTTAAAGAGAGCGGAACGCATAATACTTATTTCAGGATCTTACTTATTCTCCTTACATGAAGTCCGTACATACTTTTATAGTTTCAGGGATAAGTAAAATAAAGGAGGTGAAAAAGAAAAAAATGAACGATAAAAAAGAGAATAAGGTAAAGACTGCATTTGTAGTGACGGCGGCAATATTAGCGTTGATATCTATGCTACCAGTAATGGCGAGTGCACAAACAATCGGCGATATAAACATCAATGAGATAATGTATAATCCATCTGGAGCAGACAAAAATCACGAATGGCTTGAGATATACAACAAGGACACAACGGACATAAACATTACAGACTGGAAGTTTTATGAGGAGGATACAAATCATCACTTAACACTAGTCCAGGGAAGCATGACTATCCCTGTGGGAGGATATGCAATTATAGCCGACAATGCAACAGCGTTCTTAAATAAACATCCCGAATGTAATTGTACAGTGATTGATAGCGCATTTGGACTAAGTAACACAGGAGAACACATAGCGCTGAAAAATGCCACATCAGACATTATTGACGAGGTGACATACAATGCATCATGGGGCGCGGATGGAAACGGTAAAACGCTAGAACTGAATGCAACAAGCGGATGGGAAGAGAGTCTTGCTGATGGTGGTACACCATGCAAACTGAATAGCGTGACCATCGTAGTACCATATTCACCCTGGGTTCCGCCAATGATTTACATCTGCAACATTACCGTTGATGCTATGACACCAGAGAATGTCGGAAAGAATGCCACTGTTGGCCTCTTTACTTCGGCAGAAATGATAGACAATGAGTCATATTATATAGCTAACATAAGCACACCCACGGACATTACTAAGATGTACGTTTGTAGTGATATTGAGAATAAAGATAACCTGATGAGACGGGCGGTGACAGAGGCACCTGGAAGAGAACTAGCGAATTTGACGTTTGACCCGGCGTTTGTGATGCGTGATTTCCCGCTTTGGATTGGAAAGACATGGACGTCTACATCCAATGTCACTGGCATAATAGTCAATAAAACGGGCGCAGTGATTCCAATTAACAGCACAGCAGTAGTAGCGGGTAAGGTAACTCTGGATGTAGTAACAGTACCACTTGGCACATTCCAATGCATAGTAATCGAAAATAATATCAGTTATGATGTAGCGGGAGTGCCGATCTCGAATGCGAGAAAGTACTGGATGAGCACGCAGAATAATGAGCTCTTGTCTCCGAAATCACAAACTTATCGCAATGGTAATCTCGTGGACGAGCTTGAGCTGATTGAGGCTATATCACCAACGTATCTCAATGAGACTAACAACAATACCACGATCAACGTTACGACAGGAAAATTCCTGGTTATCTCCTTTGAAACGTCGAACCCTGGTAGTACTGGCTACTGGTGGAAGATAGCAGAACTTGATGAGCAAGTGCTGCGGCAAGTAGGAGATGTCGTATTTGTGCCGGATTATGTACCCGAACCCGGTTTTGTCGGTGGTCCTCCCGGTAAGCAAATCGCCACGTTTGAGGTTGCCGGTGCAGGTAATGCAACCCTAAATATGGTCTATCGCAGTCCAGGGGGTGCGGTGGAGGACACATTTACGCTGAATGTGACCGCAAGCGATGTATAGTGGAACCACAATGTCTATGGGCATCGAAGTTTTTGACATAACGAGAAAAAGTTTTTCGGGGTCTTTCCCCCCTTTTATTTTTGTATTTTCTCTCCTTCCACGTTAGAAGATATACCGCAGGATATTGAGCAAATACCCCTTATATATACCAGATATAGATGAAAATAAAGGAGGTGAAAAAATAAAAAATGAACGATAAAAAAGGGAGTAGAGCAAAGATCGTTGTGATAGTGGCGACGGCAATATTAGTGTTGATGTTTATGCTGCCAGTAATGGTAAGTGCACAAAGCGAGATAAACATCAATGAGATTATGTATAACCCAAGCACTGATCAAGGTGACGATTCGGACATGGAGTGGATAGAGCTTTACAATAATGATACAGAAGCAATAAACATTAGTGACTGGACAATAGACAATAATCCAATATCAGACAATGTAATGCAACCAGGAGATTACGTTGTGCTTGCAAGGAATAAGACAGCGTTTGAAGATTATTATGGTGCATTACCATGTTCTGTAGTAGATGTAACATTCGTACTCGCTAACTCAGGAGACACAATAGTCCTGTGCAACAGCAGTGGATCTGAGGTAGATAACGTAACATATAATACTTCATGGGGTGCTGATGGAAACGGTAGAACACTTGAACTAAATGCAACAGGCGGATGGGAAGAGAGCCTTGTAGATGGAGGAACACCATGCCAACGGAATAGCGTGTTAGGAACACCACCGCAGGTAACAAATGCAAGTGCAAATCCACCTGTAATTGTCGTAAACACTGATATTACCGAGTTACGAGTGGATGCAGCGGGTATAGAAGGTCCAATTGACGTTGTAACCGTAGACCTATCGCCTATTGGAGGAAATGCAAGCACCGTAATGTTTAATATCGGAAATTACACTCAAGACAATGTTTCATGGACTATGTACAATTACACCACAAACGCAAGCGTTGTGGGAACGTTCAATCTAACGGTGAATGCAACAGATATAAATGGGAATTATAATGATACGGTGAGTATTACGCTGGATGTGAAAAAGACCGTAATCCATTTTCCAACGTTTCTGGCAATGAGTTACATATCTAACATTTCCTTTGATGCCAATACCCCTGGTAATGTCGGAAAGAATGCAACTACTGAGCAATTTACTTCAACAGAAGAGATAGACAATGAAACATATTATATAGTTAACACAACCAAACCCGTTGGCAGTACTAAAATGTACGCTGGTGTGGATGTTGCCAATGAAGATCTCACAATGAAACGGAGGGTGAGAGAGAGGGAACCAGGAGTAGAAGTAGCGAATTTGACCTTTAACCCGGCGTTTGTGTCACGTGATTTCCCGTTGTGGGTTGGAAAAAACTGGACGACTACAACCAATGTCACCGGCATGTTAGTCAATGGAACTGGCGCAGTGATTCTAATTGACACCATTGCAGTAGTATCTGGTGCAGTAACCGATGAAGTAAACATTACAGTGCCATATGGAACAATTCACTGCTTAGTGGTCGAAGTTAATGTTAACTTACAGAACCCGCCAAAATCATTCTTGACAAGGTACTGGATGGGTTACGACGAGACCAGTGAGATGCTCATCATTCCGAAATCTCAACGCTACTCCAATGGAAATCTCCGGGAAGAACTTGAGCTGATGGAGATAGTAGCACCATAAGTGAGTTCGAGATGAACAGTGGTTGCTGATTTAGTGTTAATACAAAAGAAGCTAAAAACATAAAAAAATTTTAGGGGGTTTTTGCCCCCTTTTTATTTTTGTTCACGGAAGAAACGAAAGCAAGGGGAAACTTAAAGATGGAGAAATTGAAATCAGTTTTCCTGGGGAAGAAGTGGGGGATGGACACTTCAAGAGGGTTGAAGGACTTAAAGTTGAGGGTTATCAGTCGAGTTATCAAATTTCTAGTGCAACGTTTCCAAAATAATATGACACATTTATATACGGATATTCCATACATGATTTTATGCCATTCGTTAGCAAGAAGCCAAAATTAAAATTGAGCGAAGAGGAGCTTAAGATTTTGAGATCCGCCAGTCGATCCAGGACTATGCCCTTCAGGACTGTTGAGCGTGCTAAGATGATTCTTGGATATTATAAAGGTGAAACAATCTCAGCCATTGCGCGGAGTCTTAGCACGAACCGCCAGAAGGTAGAGAGGACGATTGATAAAGCGCTCGCATTTGGTATCAAAGTAGCATTAGAGGACCTTCACCGGAAAGGAAGACCAAGGAGTATTTCGCCTGAGGCACGAGTGTGGATAATCTCCTTAGCGTGTTCAAAACCAAAGGATTATGGTTACGCATCCGAACTCTGGACAAATCGGGCGTTGACGAGACATATACGAGAGAATTGTCTCGAGCAGGGCTTTCCAGAGTTATCCCGGCTTTCTGGAGGGACCGTCACAAAGATATTGAGTAAAAGCAATATCAAACCCCATAAAATCTCTGGATATATTGAACGCCGTGATCCTGAGTTTAAAATCAAGAGTGCGGCGATTCTTCACACCTATAAACAGGTAGAAGTTCTGCGAGAGAAAGCAAATAATGGAGAAAACATACTCACTGCGTATATCACATACGATGAAAAGCCAGGAATACAGGCAGTAGGAAACGTTGCCCCTGATTTACCGCCGGTACCTAGTCTGTATCCAGGTATAAGCCGAGATCATGAGTATAAACGGTATGGGACGCTCTCTCTACTGGCAGGCATTGATTTGCTCACAGGAGAGCTCTATGTAAGAGTCTTTGACCGACACCGCAGCAAGGAATTCATTGAATATCTCAAATATTTGGATAGTGCCTTTCCACCGGAGATGAAGCTCGTAATAACGCTCGATAACCATTCAGCGCATACATCCAAAGAGACCAGGGACTTTCTACTAACGGTGCCAAATCGCTTCTCTTTTGTATTCACGCCAAAACATGCATCCTGGCTCAATATTATTGAGTGCTTTTTTAGCAAAATGGCAAGAAGTTTTCTTAGAGGCATACGAGTTTCATCAAAAGAGGGACTCAAAGAACGCATTCTCAAATATTTTGATGAGTTAAATCAAATGCCCGTGGTTTTCAAATGGAAATACAAAATGGATGAAATTCCTGGTGGGGTGGTGTCAAATGTTTATTGATATGATAAATAGGAAACGTTGCACTAGGTGTCATATGGTACTATTATAATTTTTAGAAGGATTTAGTATGATAACCGCAGAAGAATGGTGGGGTATACTTGGAGCATACAATGCTGCGATTTTCCCTATGCAGATAATTACAGTAATCGTAGCGGCTATATTAACATACTTTTTGTTCACCAAGCCCGGAACTAAGACAAACAGTTTCATAAAAGCATATTTAGCATTTTCTTTTGCCTGGATTGGCATAGTATTCTATTTAATATTAGGTAAAGGACTGACTGGCAACTATTTTTGGGCATCTTTATTCATAATCATAGCAATTTTATTTGTCGTAGACATATCTGCGAAAAGAATTGAATTCAGGATTCCCAAAACGGGATGGCAAAAATATTTAACGATCTTTTTAATCCTATGTACGTTTTTTTATCCCTTAATTGGAATGTTACCGGGGCATTATTATCCTAAAATGGTTATGTTAGGAATGTTCCCCTGCCCAACAACGGCATTTGCTCTTACATTACTCGCTGCTGCGATACCAAAAGTTGACAAGAAAGTCTATATATTGCTTCTGTTTTGGGCGGTTCCTTTGCCGATGTTTGCCCAAATTCCTCGGTTTGGTGTTTATGAGGACTCGATTATGCTTGTAATTGGTATATATAGTCTAATCATGTTAGTCAAAAATTGGAAGGTGATTGGAAAAAGGAAGTAGGCTTATGAAAATAACAATTTTAAATGGGAATCCAGATAATCAAAAGTTTGATGACTACCTGAATAATCTGGTAAAAATGCTGGAATTATCTGATAACCGTGTTGTTCATTTTAAACTCAGGGAAATGAAAATACGGCATTGTCGTGGATGTTTTGGTTGTTGGCTAAAAACACCCGGGCAGTGTATTTACAAAGATGATTCACACGCTATTTGCAGAGAGGTTATAAATTCTGATTTTGTGCTGTTTGCTACGCCTCTTGTTATGGGATTTCCCAGCGCTGTTTTAAAAATTGCCATGGATAAGCTTATCCCGCTTCTCCTTCCCTATATTGAGCTGGTTGATAATAAGGAGTGTCACCATGAGAAGAGATATGACAAAGAATATCCTTTGATTGGGCTATTAATTGAAAAGGGAGATGATACTGATAGTGAGGATATTGAAATAGTGAGCGATATTTTTGTTCGTTTTGCTATTGACTTTAGGACATCTTCACGTTTTGTAATGCAGACGGACATTCCGGTACAGGAGGTATCAGATGAAATTAACCGTATTTAATGGTTCACCGAGAGGAAAGAAAAGTAATACCGCTATTCTTTTAGAGCACTTTTTAAAGGGTTTTATGGAGACAGAAGGCAATAGCTATGAACTTGAATATATAGTTAATAATAAAGATGTTGGGAAACTTATTGAAATGTTTAAGGATGCTAATAATGTAATACTGGCGTTTCCGCTTTATACTGGTTGTATGCCTGGGATAGTAAAGTCCTTTGTTGAAAGCCTTAAACCTTTGTGCGGAAAGCACGGCAATCCAAGTGTTGGTTTTATGGTGCAAGGGGGATTTCCAGAAGCTTATCAAAGCAGGTTTGTGGAACGCTATCTTGGGAAACTCGCCAAAAGACTGAACTGTCAATATCTCGGCTGCATTGTAAAAGGAGGTATTGAAGGTACTCGGATGATGCCTCAGTTTATGACCAAAAAAATATTCAACTACTTTTATGAATTAGGAAAAAATTGCGGAAAGTCAGGGAAATTTGATGAAGAATTGCTTAAAAGACTTGCCAAACCTGAACATCTACCAGCATGGAGAAGATTATTTTATAAATTTTCAAGGTTAACCGGAATGGCAAATATTTACTGGGATAGGCAGTTGAAAGAGAACAACGCATTTGAAAAAAGGTTTGATAGACCTTATGGTGATTGAGAAAGTGACGGGCTCGCAACTCATCGCCACTTCGTGGCTTGGTCTCGGCAAAGCCGAGACTCCGATAACGACGGATAAGAGGGAAATCAAAGACTTCCAAAAATTGCCTTCGGCAACTTCTTTTATCCGCGAAACGTTATCGGAAATCGCTGTCATGAAAATTAAACGAGCTGTATCGAATAAAGAAAAAAAACGAATTAGACCAGTTACTCTGGGACGTCCTCTGGAAAACGCTTGGACTTCCACGTGATATTCGTAAATCATTCAAATTAAACAATCCTCAAATTGATCTCATAGCTGTTGATAATAGTGTTGTGATCGGTGGACTTGTGGCTAATTGGCTTTCTGAAAATGAAATTGAAATTTGCCATATAGCTGAGGGTTCTGACTTTCAGGGACTTTCAGTTGGCAAGCGCCTCGTGGAGAAATTGATCAAGTTGGTGCAGAAGGATAGTCCGGTAAAGATTCAGACCTGTGCAAGAAATACTTCCGTTGGTTTCTTCACCAAGTTGGGATTCATATCAACAAGTGAATATCAGGAGCACCAAGATTTTGCACGGCATGGAATCAAATTTCAACAAATGTACCTTGATGTTCAATAAAATGACTTCCGGTAACAGCGTGTTTGCGGTTCGCTACGCTTACTCAAATGACTTCGGCGCTTCACAAACACGCAAGACGCTATACGTCATTGCAAAAATACGCAAATTACTTATATTCCCTCATTTATTTAAAAGTCAAGAGGTAAAATAAAAACAAAAAGAATGAAAAAGGGGAGGACGGGAGAGGAAAAATGAAATTAGACGACAATGATAGGAAAATTGTTGAAATGCTACAAAAAGAGGCTACGCTCTCGTATGGTG
>PIXU01000290.1 GCA_003601795.1 Candidatus Methanophagales archaeon | reverse complement strand
CATAAGCATAAGCATAAGGAAGAAGGCTATGATAATCGTCTGTCTGGTATAGCCAAGGATGAGCGACAGAGCGTATATGAGCTGTGTGGAGACCATAACGCTGAGTAAAGGGGATAATAGCAGCTTCTCATGGATATTCAGGTATTTGAAGCAGGACTCTACGATTACATACCCGGGCAGGAATAGGGTAAATATTAGTGCTGCAGCGAGAGAAGCGAGGTGCGAGAAGAAGGATGCTGTCAGAGTTATAACAGCAAGTACCAGCAATAGCAGCAGTAGTCTCGCATTCATGCCATTCCATACGTCCACAGGAGTATCTCACTCACTTTATTTTATAGCAAACAGAATAAATAATAGAGTGAGAAGTGTATAGCATTAACTGGAACGTTACGCGAGCTTGTAATCTCCGATGCATGCATTGCTATTACGGTGCCGGCACGCCTCTGGACGAAGAACTCAGTACAGAGGAAGCTTTTGCGCTCATAGATGAGATCGCACGTGTCCTGGGAGCGAAGGTAAATCTCACCCTTGGCGGTGGTGAGCCCCTGATGCGGGATGACATCTTCACAATCATATCGTATGCGAAGGAGCGGGGCTTGCACCTCACACTCGCTTCTAATGGCACAATGCTCAACGAGCAGATAGCATATCGGTTGAAAAAAGCAGGTGTTGATGAGGTTATTATCCCTATTGATGGTACATCGAAGACACATGATATGATCAGAGGTGCAGGCGTATACGATAAAGCGGTGAAGGCTGCGCAAGCGTGTAGGGAAGCAGGTATGAGCCTCGTGATTGACCCCTGTATAATGAAACAGAACGAAGAAGAGACCACAGCAATAATCAATACAGCACTGGAACTGGGTGCCAGGCAGTGCAGGTTCTTCCACTATATCGCACTGGGCAGGGGAAAAGAGAGGATGCCTGCAAGCGAACTCAGCAGCGTTGAGTATGCAAAGAATCTGATGCTGTTATATGAGGAACAGAGCAGAATAGGAGATAGAATTGAGATATGCACAACACAGGCATCACAATACTGGGTGATATTGAGGCGTAAGGCGGAAGAAGGGCTTTTTGTGCCCGATTTCTTCTTCTCCGAGCTACCAGGCTGTCGTGCTGCAACGGGTATGCTCTCTATCAAGCCGAATGGCGATGTTGTACCATGTCCGCTACTGGATGTGAAAGCGGGCAACATAAGGGAGCAGGGGCTTCGTGAGATAATCAATTCCAGGGTATTTACTTCGCTCAGGAATAGAGAAGTGAAAGGCAGATGCGCCCGCTGTAAGCATCGCGATATCTGTGGTGGATGTCGCGTGCGGGCATATCTCGATACCGGCGATTACCTCGCTGAGGACCCTCTATGCAGCGACTTCTTTTACGAGGAAGAGAAATGAGTGGCTATAAGGTGGTCTATGGCCCCGTGCCATCAAGACGTCTTGGACGCTCCCTGGGCGTTGGACCTATACCATTCAAGACCTGTGACTATTCGTGTGTATACTGCCAGCTTGGGAGGACAACACACATGACCATCGAGCGTAAGGACTTCTTCCCACCACAGGCGATACTGAAGGAGATTGAGCAGGCAATTGAAGTTGATGAGCATTGGATAGATTTCGTGACCTTTGTTGGTGAGGGCGAACCGACTTTATGCAGGAGCATTGGGTGGTTAATTCGTAAGACGAAGGAGATAACCGACATACCTATCGCTGTTGATACAAATGGGTCACTCCTTTACCTGGCGGATGTAAGAGCGGACATTTCAGAAGCGGATATTGTAATGCCATCGCTTGATGCAGGTACTGCCGGGACGTTCAGGAAGATAAACAGACCACATCGCGAGCTTGATTTTGAAGCCGTTGTCAGGGGTATGGAGAAGTTCAGACGTGAATACAGCGGTGAGATATGGATGGAGGTCATGCTGGTGAAGGGGCTAAACGACACAGGGGAGGAGTTAGAAGCGATAAAGAGCATACTTGAGCGTATAGAACCTGATAGAACATATCTAAACGTTCCGATAAGACCACCAGCGGAGCCGTGGGCGGTGCCACCAGACAAAGAAACCATCGCATTGGCAGACGCGATTCTCAGTGAGGTCAACACCGTGGAAATCACCACAGAAGAGACTGGTGAATTCTCCACCAGGGGATTTACAAGTCCAGAAGAAGCTATTATGGCAATATTAAGACGGCATCCAATGAGGGAGGAGCAGGTTATAGCGACATTAAAGCGATTGAAGCAGAGTAATATAGAGGACTGCCTGGCGAGATTGTATGAAAGTGGTAGAATAAAGAGGGTGAGCTATAGAAATAATCTCTTCTGGGTTACAGTAGAAGAGCGAAGAGGCAAAGGTAAAGGCAAAGGAAAAGGTAAAGGAAAAGGAAAAGGTAAACCAGGTGGAGGTGGCAGATGAGATGAAGCCAAACTATAAATATGTAACCTTCTCAAAGAATGTCTTCATACCTGTGACGAACGTATGCAGGAATGCATGTGCATATTGCGTCTTCCGGGCACGTAGCATGAAAGACGCATATTTGATCTCTGTAGAACGGTTTTTAGCACTTATAAAACGTGCGAGAGGTTCTGCAACGGAAGCCCTATTTACTGCGGGTGAGAAACCTGAGCTTGCAAATCCGCATTTCAAAGATTGGCTGCGCAGCACCACGGGCTGCTGTTCATGCTCTTCTCTCGTGGAATATACAAAGGAGCTATGTAAATTGGCAATAGAGCATGGACTGCTACCACATTGTAACCTCGGTATCATGAGTAGTGAAGAGCTGCTGGAGTTGCGTGCTGTGAATGCTTCAATGGGCTTGATGCTGGAGACGACAGCGGAGCTTGAAGCGCATAAAAACTCACCAGGTAAAGTGCCGGAAGTTAGATTGGAGATGATAGCGCGTGCAGGCGAGCTTAAAATTCCTTTTACTACGGGGTTATTGATAGGTATAGGAGAGAAGCCAGAAGATCGTATTCAGGCATTAGAGACGCTGAAATCACTATACGATGAGTATAGGCATATCCAGGAGGTTATTATTCAGCCGTTCGTGCCCAAGCCATTCACGCCGATGTGGGATGTAAGACCACCGGGTCTTGAGGAGCTGAAAGAGGTTATCAGTGCGGCACGTGCGATATTGCCTGCTGAGATCGCCATTCAGATACCACCAAATCTCACGTCGCCCAAGGAACTGATAGAACTCGGCGCTTCTGATTTAGGTGGGATCTCTGAGCATACCATAGATTATATAAATCCTGAATCACCGTGGCCCGGTGAAGCGGAACTAAGAGAAGCAATAGCGCCTTTTGTATTGCGTGAGCGTCTGCCGATCTATCCTGCTTTTATAAAGAGGGGATGGTATAGTAAAGAGATAAGCCATTTGATAGCGCGATACGCAGATGAAGAAGGGCTGAGGAGGCGATATTAGTCGAGCTTTCATGATTGTGGGAATAGATGATACAGATTCAAGGAGGGGGATGTGCACGACGTATCTATGCGCATATCTGGTGGATGCACTTCGTAATCGTAATTATAATCATGGCGAAGTCTCCGTCTCCACTCCCTGGCTGGTACGATTGAATCCCAGCATACCCTATAAAACGCGGGGCAATGGCGCAGTAGCTTTTGAGATCACAACCACGACCGCGAGAACGAGATTAGAGGATGTGAAGGAGCTGGTGAAATCAACAGTAAGCAAGTTCTCTGAGCTGGACGATGCGAATACGAATCCTGGTGTTGTCTTCATTGAGGACGAGCCCAGGTCCAATTTGAGGGTCAGCCAGTTAAAGAGTTATTACGAAAGAGCAGTCCGGACTGTATTGACACAGAAGGATGCTTTGGCAATAATCGCCGAATCCGGGTTCGATTACTTTGGCTTGAAGAACAAGCGTGGGATAATAGGCGCTTTAGCTGCCGCAGCCTTTGTTATACTCCAGCGTTATTATCGTTACGATTTCACTTACGAGCTGATGGCATACAGGGCGAAGGAGAGATGGGGTACCCCGAGAAGGATAGATGAGCATAGTGTATGGGAAGCAGATGCGGCTACTTACCCGCTCACGTGGGATACTGTGGATGTAGCGAACAGGCGAATCGTCTTCGCACCGCATTCCCCATGTCCGGTTCTCTTTGGTATAAGGGGTGACAGCGTGGATGCAATCTACAAAGCTTATAAAATCATAGACTCAGAACCTGTGGAGCGGATAATGCTGTTCATCACGAATCAAGGTACAGACTTCCACCTGATTACGCATGGCACGGGACAGAAGCTGCTTGATTACCACTCATATATACTTGATGGCGTTGTTGAGTCCAATCCATGTACGCTTGTGGGTGGACATGTGCTATTCAAGCTCTCTTTACCCACTCTATCCACCAGGGTCGATTGTATAGCCTATGAGCCGACGAAAGGCTTTCGTAATATTATAAGAAAGTTGCGGCATGGTGATGAGGTCAGAGTATTTGGGTCTTTCAAACGCGGGACATTGAACCTTGAGAAGATAGAGCTAAAGAGTTTGAATAAGGAAGAATTGCGAAATCCCAGATGCGAGCAGTGTGGCAGGAGCATGGAATCCGCGGGACGAGGGCAGGGTTATCGGTGTAAACATTGTAATACGAAACGAGAAGCAAAAGAGGTGGTGACCATAAATAGGGCGATAGAGGAGGGGCTATATGAAGTGCCCCCGGTCGCCAGAAGGCATATATCCAAACCACTGATTCGTATGTGCGCAACAAAAGGAGGTGGTGGAGGTGAAGGTGAGAGTGTCATCATTCATCCAAGCAGGTAGGGTTGACAGTTCGTCAAGACAGCAATGACAATGACACATTTGAGGAAAAGAGGAACGAGATATTGTAATAGAGAAGTAAAGAGGTACCCGGAAGAATTTAAGATGCAGGTTGCTGAGGATAGGGACATCTACCTCGCTAATGGGACTTTATATGTCCCAGAGAAGACGAGTTGGGATTACATAAAAAATGCGAATCAGCAAAATATAGGGGAGATACTGGACAAAACATCGGAGCTCTTGAGAATGAACATCCAAACCAACTTAAGGATGTGATTCCAAAGATATACACGAAAATAAACCTTGACCATTACGATCTGGCTTACCTTAACAATCTCTTTTCATCCATTCGGTTTGGATTGGAGCACAGAGGAAAGGATATATTTAGCAGAATCTATGAATACTTCCTCGGGGAATTTACAGAGGCGGAAGGCAAAAAGCAAAAAGCAAAAAGGGTGGTGAATTTTACACCCTAAGATACCTCACAAAGCTTATTGTTGAGGCTATTGATGTAAAGGGAGGGCGGATTTTTGACCCCCTGGTTGTGGAAGCAACGGATTTTTTGTCTCTGCCTTAGAGAAACTTGAAAGAGGAGGGATAGACACAACCTCGCTTGCTATCTATGGGCAGGAGTCGAAGGATTTTGTATGGAAGATGTGGAAGATGAATCTTGCAATAAGAGGAGCTAAAGGAGACATAAATATAAGAATAGAGAATTTGTATCATGATTATATGAAATGCGCACAAAAATAGGAGGGACTGAAAACGTTTTGGGATGATGGGTATAAAAGCAATGAACGTATTTGGGGAGGAAGACCAAGTGAGTTAGCCATTGCTGCAGTTAGATACTTAGAGAAATGCGAATTAAACAAGGGGATATTTAGCATATTGGACATTGGCTGTGGGTATGGTCGTGATGTATTCTACTTTTTAGACAATTTTAGATGTAGGATTTTAGGGATAGACATTTCCAAAAAAGCTATAGAAATTGCCTTAGATACAGATACAGCATTAAAAACACAAAAAGGGGACGATGTGAAATTTGAGTGTTGCAATTTCACAGAGCTGAGGGATGGCAAATATGACCTTGTATTTATCTCAAACTTGTATCAACTACTAAAAAAGGATGAAAGGCAAGAGCTTAGAAAAACAATTATGAGAACGTTAGCACCAAACGGATTACTGTTCTTGAGCACACTTTCAGTAAGAGACCCCGAACATTACAGAAAGGGCATTCCTGTTTTCGATGAATCCAATTCATTTCAGGAAAAAGTGTATATTCATTTCTGCACCAGAGAAGAACTGATTGAGGATTTTGCCTTCCTAAATATCAAGGAGCTATACGAGCACGAATATTACGAACCACACGCCAACGGCGAAGTTCATCATCATATTTCATGGATATTGATAGGAGTGATAGGAAAATATGTGGGCACTTCATATAACACACCTTAAAAGAGTTCGTACATTTAACATTCACCCAAATTTTTGCTTTGCAAAAACTTCTTTTATGCTGGAAATGTATCTGCACAATAAAAGGTGGATATTAAAGATGATTACGTGAAATGAGCTGTGCAAATCTTGTCATGGCACGGTTTCCTGAAAATGTATCCCTGATATAACCAAAGAAACTGAAACCGACCATCTGCTTCTTACAAGTATAGAGTATAGACATGACATCATGCTCTTCCATGCGGTTTTTCCGTCTTCGCTTCTCCTGCGTCAGAATATTGGAGATTTCACCTGCGGAAATGATGATCCCCTCTTCTTCTAATATCTTCTTTATTTTGTTCTCGGTAACCCTGCAAGCGTAAGCGTAATAGAGGTAAACAACGAGCTCATAGCTCATGTATGTACTGTCTTGTGATTCTATGATACTGAGCAATTACAATGCCGCTATTTCCCGATGCAGCCTCATTATCCCAAGAACGAGACAGTTGGCGGTCGTTATTTTCCGCTCTTCAACTAACTGTTCCAGCATCGCCTTTCTGCCATCTTCATGTTCTGACTTTACCTATTTCGGATTCAACCGCGCTCAATTGCTCCTTTAATGCATATATCTCCTATTTCACTTCCAGTCTATCTTTTATCGTCGCTATATCCCTCAGTAACAGTAATAAAAAATAAAGGAGGGATAATAATATCCAGTTTTTTATTCAACCCCACACCGTTACTGGCTCAGGGAACTTGGTTGTGTTCGCCGCACCTGTGCAGTTACCGTATGACGTCACATTTACGGTGCCATTAGCCTCGTACTTGGATGTATTGAAGTGCGTTGGTGGTAATACCAGACCCTTGTCATAGAATGCATTGAACTCTAAACTGCGTCCATGCGTCCATCGTATCTTCACCGGTATCGAGGTATGGCACGCAATACACGCTTCATTTGAACCCTCCATGTCTGAATTGCTTATCGAATCCATCACGAAAGCTTTGTGCGCCGCGTGCTCGCCCGTGTCTGTGCCTGTAGTGCCAAATCCGACCCCGCCTGCCGAGATGAAATCTGCATAACCCCTGGTGGGAACCGTAATATACTTTCCACGATAGAATCCCGTACCTCCATGACATAGGTGACACCGACCATTGTATTCATCATAAACATAGTGGTTCCAGTTCGTGCCCCCGTCAGTAGAGATACCATGACAGTCCATGCATTCT
>PIXU01000289.1 GCA_003601795.1 Candidatus Methanophagales archaeon | reverse complement strand
CGGGCATCAAGACCGATCTCGGTTCTGCTGATCTCGATCTGTCTGGTTATTTTTATAGTGCTGAGGATGATTGGGAAAAGAAGTAGGAGGAAATGATTTTTGACCATTTGAGTGAGAAGGAAAGAAATGCATGGACTTGGTTTAGTAGTAGTGAGTTTATCTTTCGACTCCGCTGGCGGTGGCACAAAAATTTCTTTCATGCCCGCCTTTGAATAAAACGCTGAGATTACGAGTAAGACCCCATTCATTTCCAGAGCCAGAAACAGCCACAATAACTGCAAAAGAGATCATGAAAAGGATTGACAGGATATTTGGTATAGAAGTCAGGAATGAGAAACAAAGACATAAATTATCTATAAAAATGAGGTCTAAGCTCCTCTTCTGGAATATACCTCAAAGCCTGTCTAAAAATAGCTCTAATAGTGCCTCTATCCAAATCCTCATGCAAAGGAATAGTCAAAGTTTGCTTTGTTCCATCGGGTAAAAATCTTCTTAATTTTACGTGGCTTCCTCTTTGAGAGGCAATTTCAAAACCAAATTGTAAAAAGATTCTTACAACTTCCTTTCCGCTGAGACACCTAAGTTTTGGCATGAACTGGTTCGAGCTCAAGATTAACCAGAATAGAATAATCCGGAAGAATATCCCATTCCTTCATGTCCTCACCTTCAAGATGAAGAGCAATCGCTTCTTTCACATTCTCCACAACTTCGTCCAAAGTCTTGCCCTGGGTAACCACTGGCAAATCCACGCATTCAGCAATAAAATACTTCTCCCCTTTATAAACCTTAAACATGATGATTTTTTTCATGGTTCTAATTAACCCCTTTCTGTATTTAAATTTTAGAATATTACAATACTGCTGTAGGTAGGAATCAAAAACCTGTCCAAAGATTGGAAAGAGTTCTCGCTCAAAGACATAAATTTAGAAGTGAAAAGGGGCGAATATTTCGTCATTTTAGGTCCAACCGGCGCGGGAAAGACTTTGCTGCTTGAGACGATTGCGGGTTTTCATTTCCCGGACAGCGGAGAAATCTGGATAGAAGGGCAAAATATAACGAATCAACCACCCGAGAGAAGGGGAATTGGTTTCATTTACCAGGATTATTCACTGTTCCCCCATCTCACTGTCGAAGAGAACATAGAGTTCGGATTGAAGTTGAGAAAGTCCGCATCTCCGGATACAGCCAGAAAAAGGTTGAGAGGAATAATGGACTGGCTGAGTATATCGCACCTTGCGCATCGGTATCCAAATACGCTAAGCGGGGGAGAACAGCAAAAGGTTGCCATTGCCAGAGCGATTGCCACCGAACCCTCGATATTACTTCTGGACGAGCCTTTAGCTGCTTTAGACCGCAGAACGAGTGATTACCTGAGAGAAGAACTGAAGAGGATAAAAGAGGAATCGGGAATTACAATGGTTCACGTGACGCACGACCAGACAGAGGCGATGGTTTTAGCAGATAGAATAGCGGTGATGATGAACGGGCGGATAATGCAGGTCGGCACTCCTTATGAGATATTCAATAAGCCACAGAACGCGGAGATAGCGGATTTCGTCGGCGTTGAGAACATATTGAGTGGCGTTGTTCGTGCTAACAATAACGGCGTTGCCGAGATAGAAGTTGATCTGGGTGGCCACTCCCATAATATTTTTGCTGTTTCAAACTACCATGCGGGCACTGTAAAAGTATTCATAAGACCAGAGGATATAATTCTAATTTTGTCTGAAAATTGGGGCAAAAGCAGTGCAAGGAATGTCATGAAAGGGAGGATAGAAGCGCTGGACGATATGGGCCCCTTAACACGTGTGAAGATGGATAATTCACTTGTTGCCCTTATTACAAAGCAATCACGTGAAAGTCTCCACTTGCAAAATGGTGAGGAGGTCTATGCGACCTTTAAAGCCACTTCGGTTCATGTGGTTAGGTGAGTAAATTCCCATCACCTTATACATCAATTGTTTCGATCCCCAAAATCCAGACAAAATTCATTTCCGGCTTTAACTCGGGAATTTAGGAGATGGAGGACTTACCTTCTCATTAGCGGTCCCTCAACTTTTGCTTTTGACCCCGCTGGCGGTGGCACAAAAATTTCATGCCCGCCTTTGAATAAAACGCTGAGATTACGAGTAAGACCCCCGTCATTTCCAGAGCCAGAAACAGCCACAATAACTGCAAAAGAGATCATGAAGAGGATTGACAGGATATTCGGAAGTCAGAGATGAGAAACAAAGACATACCATAAAAATGAGGTTCAAGCTCCTCTTCTGGAATATACCTCAAAGCCTGTCTAAAAAGATTCTCACAACTTCTCCGGGGTTTTTGGGATTGAAACAATTGATGTTCTACATCTTGAAGGAGATGGAGAATAAGAGTACCTTGCAGATATCAAAGGAGCTCGGGAGGAAGTACGATTCCGTATTGGCTTTCGTAAGGGAGGTGCAAGAGATTGCGGAGAAGATGGAGGGGAAATAAGTTTGAAAGACCTCGTAGAGATCGATGAGATATAGCGGGAGAGAAAGGAATCAAGCAAGATAGACCCCGAAGAAGAGGTTTAAGAAGGAGGGGTAGACATACGATGGAGATAAACCACCAGTGCAGACATTTACTTAAAGGGGAGGGAAAACAAGGTTCTTTGTCAAAAGGAAGCTATCAAGAGACGATACGAAAAAGACGCTTAACAGTCTATGAGGGTGGGATAAGGGCTAACACCGATGAATATTCGATATACGGTAATAGAGGTGAAAACGTGAAAGAGCACAGATTCGCGAATCATTCGAAAGAATATGCAAAAGGTGATGTGTATGTGAACACTGTTGAAAACAGACACGCCTGAGAGCGTGGCTGAGAAAATTCAGAGGTGTATCAAACTATCTGCGCAACTACATCTCATTCTTTGAGCTCTTGTTCAACTCAAAGGAAACTTCCATCCACCATTCTGTTCCCGATGGTTTAGGGGGATGAGCGAACTTATTTAATACCAGTTCTTATTGATTAATGGTGATGGGATAGAGATGATAAAGGAGGAGTTACCACCTGGAGAAGTGCCACCAGAGGAGAT
>PIXU01000288.1 GCA_003601795.1 Candidatus Methanophagales archaeon | reverse complement strand
GTGCCACGGTTCTCACTGAAAGTCTTATTGCATGTCTTGCATCTGAGTAGCGCAGTATTCTGCTTGCCATAGCGTTCCTTTAGCACGATGTTCCCCCTTCCTCTCTTTCCATAATCCGAACATGCCTCGTTCGGACAAAAGAATTCGTCTAAGTTCACTTCTCCCATTTCGTCAATCACTTTGTATTTCCTATTGAAATATAAGATATAAATGTTTTTTCTACAAAATGGGGACACGACCTAATTTCCATGAATATCATATAATTGCCCTTTAACCTCATAATGTCCTGCATTTCTCACATTCACTCCGACATCTATGGTTAAATTGTTATATAACCCATCTCCATCGGTATCGGTTCCATTATCTGTGTAAACCTCGTTGAACTCTACAGGTGGTCTCTGGAAGTCCGTATAATTATAGAAGTGTGTAAAGTACTCCATTTCATCTATCCCATGCCATTCTTCAGTCTCATAAAGGTTTAACCATGTCCTAAAGCTTCCATTGTATTCTGTGTTATATATTCTGATCCCATCAAACTGTAATGTGATATTATAAATACCTGCATCGAGGTATGTTCTGTTCCAGTCACTATCAATCCCCCTCCAGTAACCCTCTTCTTCATTGTAATATCGTAAATTTCCATTTAATTCATATTCTCCAGCCTTTGTTACGTTGACTTCGGATTCTATTACAAGATAGTTGTAGAAGGTATCGTTATCTGCATCATCTATTCCGTAATCATTGAAATTACCCGTTAATTCCGCAGGTGGTCTCTCAAAATCTGTGTAGTTATACGCCTTAGTTTTGTTGGTTGTTGACTCCAACCACCTCCCGTTATCCCTATCGTATAAATCCATATACACGCTGAACTTACCAGATTCTCCTGATAAATATATACTCGGTCCGTAGAACTTAAGTGTTACATTGTGCAATCCTACATCCCAATACGTATAATTCCAATCTGAATCAATTGATTTCCCCGACGGTGCTCTAAGCGAACCGTACAACTCATAACTTCCCGCTTCCCTCACTTCTATCTCTTGTTCAATTATCAGATAATCATAGAGCGAGTTATCGTTTGTATCCAATCCATAGTCGTTGAATCCATGTGCGAACTCTGCCGGAGGTCTCTGAAACTCAGTCCAGTTATAATAAGAAGTCGTATAGGCATAATATCTGTAATCCAATCGCTCTTCATACAAAGCTGACACATTTTCTGATGAGATTTCTCCGCGCTCTATCTTTTCCTCCAATTCACGTTCTGAAATTGGAATTGGTGATGCTGCTCCTCCACCACCTCCTGGCACTGGGTATGTTGCATTATATAATCTAAGATACTTCAAATCGTAAGTTCCATTGTACTCATTCTGTCTTAACTTTATCCCATCAAATCTAAGCTGAACAGTTTGATTTCCTTCGCTGAGGTAAGTTGTGTTGTAAGCAGATGTCACATATCTACCAGTAGTATTCTCGTATAAATCATCTCTCACCCTATATCGTCCTGCCTTTGTTACATTCACACCTACATTTATCACTAAAGAGTTATTAAAGCCATCTGGTGGGACATCAGTATCCTCCCCATAGTCAGAGTAAGCATCGTTGAACTCAGCCGGTGGCTTCTGGAACTCAGTCCAATTGTAATAATTTGTCGTGTATGCATATCGCCTGTAATCAAATTCCTCTCCATAAAGAACAGTAAAGTTATTTGCATTCTCTGTTGCTTCTGATTTTTTAATTCGTGGAACTGGAGTTGGCATTGGTGGCGGTGTAGGTGTTGGTACTGGTGGAGGAATGGGATAAGTTGCATTATATAGACGAAGATACTTTAAGTCGTAAGTTCCGTTATATTCATTCTGTCTTAGCTTTATTCCATTAAATCTTAATTGAACCGTTTGGTTCCCTTTGTTTAGATAAGTCGTGTTGCTGGCGTAATCTATGGAATTATACGTTCCATTTTCATACAAAGATCCACTCACCTGATAGTCCCCAGCATCTCTTACGTTCACACCCACACTTATTACCAAATAATTATACAATTCATCCTCATCTTCGTCATCCTCTCCATAGTCTGAGTAAATATCGTTGAACTCTGCTGGCGGTCTCTGGAATCCAGTCCAACTATAATACTGAGTGGTATAAGCATAGTTCCTGTAATCAAATTTCTCCTCATACTGAACAGTAAAGTTCTTTGTGTTCTCTGTTGCTTCTGATTTTTCAAGTTGTGAAACTGGTATTGGTGTTGGCGTGGGTATGGATGGTACAGGATATGGAGAGGTTGCATTATATAAACTAAGATATCTCAAATCATACGTTCCATTGTACTTGTTCTGTCTGAGCTTTATTCCATCGAATCTAAGCTGAACGATTTGATCTCCCTCTTGCAGGTAAGTTGTGTTGGATGCATAGCCAACATAGCTGTATTTAGCATTCTCATATAATTCCCCGGTTGCTTGATATTCCTCGTTCTGATATTTGGGGATCGGGGGAATTGGAATTAGAAAACTCTCATACAATTCTCCACTTACCTGGTATCTTCCTGCTTTCGTTACATTTACGCCAACATTGATCACTAAAGAGTTATTTAAACCATCTCCATCTGTATCTTCTCCATAATCAGAGTAGACATCATTGAATATCGCTGGCGGTCTGAATTCCACGTAATTATATGCAGATGTTGTGTATGCATCATGTCGAGAGTCTTGTTTAATATGGTCAGCGTCATATAGCCTGAGATATTTTAGGTAATAAGGGCCATCCGCTCTATGCCTATAAATCTCAGGTCCTTTAAAATTGAGCCGGATTGTCTGTGTTCCATTCTCAAGATATGTTGAGTTTCCTTCGTATGCAATGCTGTCACCATAATAATCATCATACAACTCACCATACCAGTAGTAATAGCCCGATTCTGATACATTTACGCCTATGTCTATGGAAAGATAGTTATAATATGTGTCATTGTCTGTATCTATACCTGTGTCGTTGTAAACATCTGTGAACATTGCTTTTGGCAGTTGGAACTCCTTGCTATCATAAAACGATGTATTATATGCTTTCAATCTCCGATCAAGAGTGTTCCAATAGTTATCCCTGAGTCTCAGGTTGCTGAGCGTGTATGGTCCATTCAAGTCAATCCTGCGAATATCTATTCCGTTGAAGAGCAATGTTATATTCTGTTTGCCTACCGATAGATAGGTATTATTCGATGCACTCGTAATATAAAACTCTTTTAGCGTTTCCAAGTTACCATACAAATAATAATAACCCGCTTCGGCAACATTCACACCTACATCTATCGCAAGATAATTATATAATCCATCGCCGTCTAAATCAATGCCCGTATCGTTGTAAACATCTGTTAAGACTGCTTTTGGTACTTGTACATGCCGGGTTGCCAAATTGTTTACCACATAATCTTCACCAGGAACAGGTATCGCATAGACCGAAACATTGTACCATCCAACTGCGGTAGGTGTCCAGTTGAAACTTATTGTCGTATCAGTCCCATTTTGAATAAATGGAACCGTTTTGCTTTCCAATACCGTTCCGTTTACGATGAAATTTATCGTCACATCTGTTTCATCGGACAGTCCAATATTCCAAACATTGGCGCCAATATTATTCGTTTCATTGAATTTGACGACCTCAGGTACAGTCATCCCAACAAGAATGTCATGTTCTTGCCTTACTGGCAAATATAAAATCACGTTCTCAAGAAAAGGTGAATATTCATGTGCATACGCCCATTCTAAAGTCTGCATTGTTGCCACAACATATCCATCACCGTAGAGAAATTCTACTAAACAAGGATTTCTTGTTGGTTCTTGCGTTATGATCGTTATTGGTTTAATCGAAAAGTTCGTTAACCAGCCATGTGTTGCATAATTCCACCCATCCAGTTCGGCAGTAGTAATAACATTTGGATAGTTTAAAATCACGTGATTTGGCATATTAACGGTTACATCATTGGAAACATCGTGCATGCTGGTGAAACCGCCGGGCATGATTAAACCACTCCAATCATCACTGCTCCACTCGGCTCCATGCAGTTCAAATATGCTGCCGTTTGATATATACGCCTCGAACCATGGTCTATTCTGCTCTATCTTAAAGTAAAAGGAATATGGTTGTTGAGAAGCTATAACAATCTTACCATATCCACTTAGATTAACGTCTCCCATATCAGATGAGGTGAATACCGTATATGGCAACCCGTATTTCCGTAAAACCTCTTCATTGCTTGCATAACCCCATGGATCCCTATCTTTAAAGAGCGCTATCGGCTTGGCTGAAGTCACAGAAACTCTTTTTGTCTTTTGGTTATTTATTGTGATATTTTCGCCCTGCACAGGTACCGCATACACGGTTAAATTATACATACCTTCAATCGAGGGCGCACTCCATATAAAACAAACCGATATGTTCGTTCCGTTTTCGATAACTGGAATCGTGGTGTTGTTTACAAGGGTACCATTTATAATGAGTTCAACGGTTATATTTGTCTCGTTGTTCATCCCGATATTGCAGACAGTAGCATTGACCAATGCTGTATCGTTGGGCTTGACATAATCAGGTGCTTGTAAATCGCTCACCTTAATATCATGCTCCTGCGGTAATGACAGAAGTAACGCATCCATCGAATCCACAACACCCCAGCCATAATCGTTATCAGGTCCTATCACACCTCTATCAACGGCAGTATCCATTAGTATCTCTCTTATCTCAAGCGGCGCTAAATTTGGATTGTATTCGAGCATGAGTGCGGCGACGCCAGCAACATGAGGAGTTGACATCGATGTTCCGCTATGCGGTATATAACCATTTCCTGTACCAGCTTCTGCAGACGTAACATCCACACCAACAGCACATACCTCTGGTTTGATCCTTCCATCTGCGGTAGGACCCCGTGATGAGAAATAAGCAATGTCCATGTAATCGTCAATTGCACCCACTGTAATAACTTTTTTAGCACACGCAGGGTCTCCAACCGTTTTACTGCCCCACATACCTGCATTTCCCGCCGCTACCACGACAACGATTCCAGCATCCACGGCAGCATCGCAAGCCAATGCCATTGGTGTGGTTCCATCATTATTGTAATCCCTGCCCAAACTCATTGAGATGATCTTTATGCCATAATCATCTTTATTTTGAACTGTCCAATCGATCCCCGCGATGACCGTTGATTCACTGCCATAGCCCCAAGCATTGAGCACCTTAACCCCAACCAATTTTGCACCTGGTGCAACACCCTTGTATACAGAGGATCCACCTGTGCCCGCTGCAATACCAGCACAATGAGTCCCATGTCCATGGTCATCATAGGGGTCTGGATAAAAATTAACGAAATCCTTAAAACCAATTACCTTCGGGTCGTTTGTTGCAGGGTTATCATCCAGATCGTTCACTGACTCGTGTGCATCGTCAATACCTGTATCAATCACTGCTATGGTCACATTAGATCCTGTAACGTTGTATGTGGTTCTTGCTGTATCAGCCTTGATTACAGGCACACTCGAATCCAAATAGGCATGCACTTCATGATCCTCGTAAACCATCTTAACATCTTGTATTTTTGGTAATTCATACAATCTATTAGAAGGGATAGTTATTGCCGTGGCATTTATAATAGAGTAATCATATTTTATTTCCGCGCCGATTGACGAATAGTCGATTACAGCGAGATCAACACTACGGTTATACAAAACAATGACATCAATCTTTGGCACACTTATATTGCTTGCTTTAAGTTCTAAAGAATCTTCAATTCTGTTGTTGTTAGCATCTAAAGGTGCTATATCGCTTTTTCTTGGAATGGAGATATTATCATAAGTAACATCTGCAACGTCAGTTTCGTTTTTGTTTATGTTTATATCAAAATGGATTTCATTGTGAATGCGATCCACCCAACTTAAATTTGTTACTTCATTTTGTTCTGTTGTGTTGAATAATGACGCATCTTGCTCACTGTTAGCCCCT
>PIXU01000287.1 GCA_003601795.1 Candidatus Methanophagales archaeon | reverse complement strand
GGAATCAATCACAATGACCTCATACCTGTACTTCGTTTTCTGCGTGAATATACGGGAGAGACTTTTATCAAATTCATTGCCAGCGTTTTTTGTGGGGATGATGATAGAAACATCTATTTGCATTATGCTGAACTTTGTTTGTTTTCTATAATTAAATAATTTACTAACTTCCCATTTGGGCATAAGGTTAGAAAAAGGTAGAGCATATAGTTATTTTCGATGTGGTGACCAAAATGCCCCACAAAAAGGAAAATTACGAAGACATAGTGAAGAGAGGGGGTAAAAGAGGAGTGGTGCGGTTATATAAGACGTGAATATGAGATCTCAATGGCGATTTGCCGCTCCTTAGCGAGTGACATCGAGGCGTTTTTTTTTTGAACGAAGTGGTGAGGGGGAAAAATTGAAAGAAGGACAGTTGTCAGATTGACGAATGAAGCTTTTGGACAAGGAACACTCTTGACACAGGCAGACCTCAGCATATTGCTGAACGAGAGTATAAAAACGATCGGAAGATACATCAAGCAGTTGCTTGAGGAAGACATTATCGTGCCAACAAGGAGAAACAGAATGGAAATAGGTCCGGGAACGTCGCATAAAGTGAAAATAGTGTAATTATACCTGAAAAGGTATGAATTCACTGAGATAAAGCGAAATACAAGGCATTCATCGGAGTTTATCGCTCGCTACCTCAGGGAGTTCGTCAGAGTTGCCGCACTTCATGAGGAAGGGCATAGCTTGGATCAGATCAGAAGGATAACAGAGCATTCTGAGAGATTGATGAAGGAATATCTGGAGCAGTATGAGTGGTATAAAAATGACGAGGATTGCAAGCAGAGGCTGGGAGTAATCCTCAGCAGGTATTCCAGAAAAAATTTGGACGGGGAAAAACCGGAGTAATGGCGGTGATGTAAAAATACGTGGCTCAGAATTGAACCGGGAAGAGAGATTCGGTATGATAAGACGGAATTTGGAACAGGGGGTGGAGGAAGAGCTAAAAGCACTTATAGAAAAAGATTATTCAACGATTTCCGGTGGGAAAATGAGGGAGATGTTTGCCTCCCCATCCTACGGCTGATTGAGCAAAGGCAGGATTGCGCAATGGACATTGATTCCGGGCAGGTGATGTGGCTTGGTGTGAAGCGCGAAGAGAGGCAAAACTACGGGAAGAACGTTTCCAATACCGAGATTGTACCCGTCAAACTCACTTTTTTATCACCAGAAGACATTGATATGCTGTCCTCAGGATTCACAAGGAGGGAAGTTCGAGAGAAGAGGATAATAAGACTTTTTAAGGACGGATACCTCAAGAGGAGCGGTTCTAAGCAATAATGACATCGCTTTACTATTGAATATCTTGCCTTCGACTAAACCCTTACAGGGTTTTCGGGGTCAACGGGGCGGAGCCCCATTCAGAGGAAGCCTGTGACAGGTATATCAGAGCTTTTAATAAAGTCCGCATGCTCGCAGACAGGAACATGAGTGTCGAAGAAATCGCGAAAACGCTCGAAATGAACTTTTTCACCCTGAAGGAATGTCTCAACATCTATTCAGAGTTCAAGGGGGAGTGATGGTAGTGCAAAATAATTTATGTGTGCATACAAAATATGAAAATATGGACAAGATACACCTTTATCCCTTTTGGGAATTTTTGGATCGGATAAAAATTTAAGTATTTGGTATTTGGTATTTGTATAGCTCACTTCAAACAAAGTTCATTGACGAGCAATTTTTTTAGTTCATCGTATACATCTTTTCCCTGTAACCGCCGCGTGGCGAAGACGGAAGCGATGTATTGGTAATATTGAGCACCGATCTCCGATCTGAAAGTACCCATGATCTTCCGCATGAGCACATGCTCCCTGATAACCTGTTCGCTGAGATTGTTTGTTGGCTCCATACATAGATAAAGCATGCACGTATACCAGTTTCCAAGACCGTTCCTGATTCAAACTTTAAGAAAGTTTGATCAAAATGCTTTGCTATCAGTCGTTTCCCTATCCCAGACTTCTTTCTGCCGTTTCCGCTATTCCATGGATGAGGATAGGTCTTTACCGAGGAACTCTTTTAGCGCCTTGAATTTTTTATGAATGGCTTCTGACAGCTCCTTACCCCTGGTTGTTCAACGAACGCGTCTACTTCCCTTATCTGGTGCGCCCAGCATCGCTGTACGACTGGGATGATATTGTAGGCACGCCAGCCATCGACAACACCCGCACCATTGATGTCCAAGCCGAAAATCTCACGCAAAACGTCCCCGGCCCTTGAAGGTCCGATCGCTACCACCACTTCGTCATCAGGCGTCCTGAAAGTCCAGAGCCAGTAACTTTTACAAGAACCAGTATCCCCATCTTGTCCATATAAATCCACTCCACATTTCTGATTTTGTCGATATTCAGGGAATAGGCAGTCTTGCAGGCTGCTCCTACACGGAGGATAGCATCCTGAATGCCCTTTGGTGTGATCTCAAAGGTATTGAGACGGAAAGCAAAATCCTTGATTCTGAGAAGAAGAACACCGCGGAGGCTAAATTTCAACATTATCAGATAAACAAGCAGATTCACGCCGAATCTATCCTTTTGAGGCATTCCGCGTCCTTTGCGGTGAACTCATGACCGCAGTCTTAGCATTTATACTTGTGACGATTGAACTGAATGACCACAATCTTAGGAGGCGGAGGGATCCCTTCGATTACCTGCTTTTCAACGCTACGCTCCTCTAAATTGGTACTGCCACAGTGGTTACATTGGTCGGCAGTGACCTCAACCACCCTGTCGGGCTCAGGTGTTAGCCTGGTTGCACCTCTATGCCCATTTGGAGCACCATGCCTCTTTTGCGAGTTCCTAGATTTTGATTCCTTATTGTATCTTTGTGCGGAAGGAGGAGTATGGGGATTCTCGTATCTGGCGAGTTTCGCTTTTAGCTCTTCTATTTGCTTTGCCTGTTCTGCAATTATCTTTGCTTTCTCATCGTTATCTCTCTTCAACTCGGCTACTGTCTCCTCCAGCTCTTTTACCCCGAGTATCAAACTTTGATACTCGCTTGCCCATATTGACATCACTACGCGCTGACTTTTCGCCATCAAAAAGACAATGCGGTGCATATATCTAAGTACCTGCGTTTCCACTCCAAGTCTCGCTGGTGGATTGCCATCCTAACCGTTATTGCAAGAATATCGCATGGAAAGTCTTAAAGTAAAGGGTAGCTATGCAAATAAAAATTTAATATTACCAGTGAGAATGAGGGAAATGAAACGGATTGCCACTCGTCCTAAAGATTCATCTCTGGATACATCAAAAGCATCAAGATACTTAAAGGAAAAGCCTTACGATTTAGATAAGGCATTGGATGTTTTAAAGGAGGAGATTGGAAAAAGCTCCAAAGGGTGACAGGAAAATACAAACACATTAAAAACACTTAAATATAATGAAATAGTAAATTTATAAGCGGTGATAAAGATGGTTGAGATTTTGCTAAAATTACCAGAGGATCTCAGGTGGATATTGAAGGGCGAAGAGAGTGTAAAGTTTTTGGAGTCGGTATTAATTCAAAAGCTATGCGAGATAAAATAGGTGATATATTGACAGAGAAGAGCGAGTTAAAAGAGGAGGATATCGAAGTGTTGGATCATCTGATCAAGGAAGGGATATTTAAAAGAATAAAGGAAATAGAATGAAAGCAATGAAAGAAATAGACATAACAGATTCTCCCTTTTTGGCTACAGCCTTAGCATTGAATTGGCCAATATGGTCAAACGATGGACATTTTAAGCAGCAGAATTTGGTTAAAGTTTATACTACAAATGAAATATTGGAACTTTTAAGAAGATGAGAATGAGAAGATGGAATGGAGT
>PIXU01000286.1 GCA_003601795.1 Candidatus Methanophagales archaeon | reverse complement strand
CATCTACCCTTGTTAGTATCACTTTATCCTTTTTCATTAGTTGTTACATTGTAACAGATGATATATAAGCTTTTAAATATCAAATCCGACAAAAATATTCCTCAGGAAACTACATCGGTTTTTAGAGGGACTAAGACTTTTGGCGGGTCAGATTGGGATCGTGGCTACTCAGTCCAGCAGACCTCAGATGGCGGATACATCATCGCTGGAGACACATGGTCTTACGGTGCTGGCGATTGGAATGTCTTGCTGATAAAGACAGATTCGGAAGGCAATGAACTCTGGAACAGGACTTTCGGCAAGTCACTTTGGGATTATGGCCACTCAGTCCAGCAGACATCGGATGGCGGATACATCATCGCTGGCACCACATACTCTTACGGTGCTGGCGGGTGTGATGTATGGTTGATAAAGACAGATTCGGAAGGGAACGAACTCTGGAACAGGACTTTCGGCGGGTCAGATTTCGATTGGGGCTGCTCAGTCCAGCAGACCTCAGATGGCGGGTACATCATCGCTGGCGTCACAGGCTCTTACGGTGCTGGCGGGTGTGACGTCTGGTTGATAAAAGTGAAAGGAGAAGGAATCCCGAACCAGCCCCCTACCGCATCCTTCTCCTACTCCTCTGACGGACTACTTGCATCTTTTACCTCCACCAGCCACGACCCCGATGGCGACATCATTTCCTATCACTGGAACTTCGGCGATGGTGCTACATCCACTGATAAAAATCCAGTTCATACCTATCCAGCATCGGGAAGATACGTCGTTACGCATACCGTAGAGGATTCTCACGGTAGAACTGACTCCATAACAGAGGAAATACAAGTTTCCAGCAAAATAGCATCGGTTTCATGCCCTTCTGTTATTGCCAAAGGTTTACCCCTGCACGTGGAAGTGGAAACATAAGCGGAAGCGAGCATTACGGCGTCCATCGGCGATTTTTCGGACACAAAATACGGAAAACTCGTTGAATTCAACATTGATACTTCTGGATTTGATCCCGGCGAGTATGAGCTAACGATAAATACTGATGGAGATGCATACAAAACATCGGTGCGCATCTTTGATGCTGAAAGCTATCAGGAAGTTATCCACGGGCTGACAGACTTAGAGCGCGCGGCAGAGGATGAGATGCACGAAATATCCCGGATGACCGGGTATTCCTTCGTTGATATTGCTTATGGTAAGACCACAGAAAAGATTGGTGAGGCTGTTTTGAATAAATTGTGCGGAGATATTTTGCCAGATGTAGAAGATGAATTCGAATATCAGTTGTTTAAATTTAGACTGCATTTAGAAGAATCTGGTGTCAACATGAACGATGCAATTGAATTTACAAATACTGTTAATGATGCAATAAAATCGCTCGGCGAGGATTTTACAGGGTCTGTTATAGAGACTGTGGATGAAGTTGGCGAACAATGGCACGGAATTTCAGGCAGAAAAATCGTGGATATTCTTACAGAATACTTAACAGAGCCAGTGGTCTATTCAATAATGTGCATTCAGGAAAAAGGAGTTATTGATGAGAGAACGGAAGAAGCAAAAAGCCGGATTCTGAGTCAAATCTACACCGATGAAGAGCTTACCAGAATGAAAGAAATAATATCAATTGGAAAAGAGGCGATAAGGAACACAGACAGGGAGAAGATATACCGATTACACATTGGAACCGTTCCTATTGTAAATAAAGACATAAGCGCAGAGCCTACGATGTATTATTTCAAAGAAAGCCACCACAAGTCCCTAAACCCCGGTTTCTTTGGTTTCGGGAAATACAATCCTAAATGGATTTTTGATATGACACTTGCAGACGCTCAATCTGTTTTAACAATCCCAGCAGAACTCGGCTGGATTGAAGCAACTCCTGAAGATGAAGAGATAAGGGCAGCGACAGAAGTAAGACCGATGGTAGCTTTTATCCCCGTGATAATAGGTGCGGTTAAGGCATATATCGAGGTCGTCAAGTTCGTTGAGGCGGTCTCTCCTTTTGTAATCGGTGGTGGGATGTTCGTCTCAACCGATCTTCTCACAGATGAAATAAACGAAGAGCATGAGGATACAATAAACGCCATATTAAGCGTAAGTTCTTCCCTGAAATCATTAAGCAAGCCGGTATTAGTTGGAGAGGATTTGAGGATTCCAAGAGGAGACATCATTTTGACAATCACGCCGGATGGAAGAATAGTAGATATTGATTTCGCAAAAACAGACGTTAGCGCTAAACTTCTCCCTGAATTCAAAGTAGTCTCGCTGAATGCCGGGAAATCATACAAAATAGAAGCAGAAAAGCCAGATGTAACCTTACAACTCATCCCTGATAAAGAAAACTATACACTAAATCAAACTGCGAACATAACCTTGAAAATATGTAATAACATGGACGAGCCCATAAACGGGACACTTCTCTGGTTCTTCGTTCCCGCTGAAAACATAACGATAAAAGACTCTCTGAACTTGAGTGCAAATTCTGTGAGCTTTCTAAATTACGAGTTCAATGTCAGCAACGAGACTTTGCATGTCCCAAGTGCTTTTTTAACTTTATTTGACGAAATACTTGCAGAAGGGCATTGCTCATTCCCGGTTGGTGCGGAAGCCCAAAAAGGAGCTGTTATGACGATTGACCACAAAGAGTTCTATGATCCAGGAATAATAAAAGTGAATGTAACAGTAGAAAATGTAGGAAATGTGGAAATAAACCCTATGCTTATATTCGATAATTCTTCGTTAAGCGTAGAGGCACTTCAACCGAAAGAAACAATAACAAAAATGGTGACTTTCAATTTCACAGAGCCCGGGATTTATAATGTTTGCTTTAGCGTGATAGAGGGAAATGAGACCTTTGATGCAAGATGCGTTGAGTTCAC
Organism: Candidatus Methanophagales archaeon; assembly: GCA_003601795.1. GTDB lineage: Archaea > Halobacteriota > Syntropharchaeia > Alkanophagales > Methanospirareceae > QEXZ01. The sequence goes on along the minus strand of PIXU01000286.1, from coordinate 788 downwards.
GGTGAGGGCAATAGATACTTTGCTCGCCTTTCCAATCACGAATAAAACTAAATACAACTTTAGCGAATCAATCAACGTTTCAGTAGTCATAAAGAATGCTACTCTTCACGAGGTCAATTTCCCTTATGAATTGAAAATCATAACCCCCTCCGGTAAAGTGATAAACGATACGAATTTTGTTGCCAGCGAAAACGGGACATATATTGTTAAGGCATCCCCAATCGCTGCTGGCTATGCAACTGTTTGGGGCGAGACTTTGTTCATGGTGGAGAGACAGAGCGACCTTACAATGGAAGTTTCATGTATTGGCAATGCCACACTCGTTTATATAAAAACAGACGCTGGTGGAGCGGTGGAAGGTGCAAGCGTGATTTTAAACAATATTGAGAAAGTTACAGACGCAAAAGGGGTTGCAAATTTTGAATACTTAAATGCAACAGAGTTTTTTGTAAAAGCAGAGAAATTTGGGTTCAATCCCGTTATAACGAGGATAAATATTACCGGATATCAGCCAACAGCAATCTTTGACACCGGCACACCCTCAAATCCGTACCCCTCAATAGCTGGCACGCACAACGGCACAATCACCCCAAACCAGACAATTATCGCAACCAAACTTTACACATATCCATGCGAGGGAACAGGCGGGCACACTGAATATCATCAATTGTTGCAACCATTTATCCTGCGGACAAAAAAGATTTCCGCTTTTTGAACTCATCTTCGCTCTCGAATTCAAACCGCAGGACCTTATCCTTGAGCCATGGTATTTCTAGGTTTGACTGATT
>PIXU01000285.1 GCA_003601795.1 Candidatus Methanophagales archaeon | reverse complement strand
TTTATACCGCTCAGGTCGCCATCTTCCGAAAAGACCGTTCCCACCTCTCTTAATACGAGGTCTGCATAAATAACCGCGGTTCCATTGTTGTTATACTCGTTCAGCTCTGTTATGTTGTCATACGGGTTAACCGAGGCATTTAGAAACGTCGGTCGCTCGTATTTGCTCCATCGTTCGGGCAGCGAAACATTCTCGCTTTCACTCGCATTTAAGCAATCTATGATTTTATACTCCACGTCTCCCCACCTGTATTCATCCATAACAAAACTCGCATCGCTGTAAACGATGTAAACGGTATCTCCCTCTATCTCAGGAGTCCACACGTCACCGAAGTCTTCTCCAGAATACTCTATATAATCTTCAAAGTTATTTGTTATCCCCAGCCAGCCTTGAGAGGCGTCAATATTTATGAAATGGAGTCGCAGATCAGCGGCACCCGGATGTGATATTTTGTAATATCCGAAACCGCTTCCTGCTAACGGATACGGATTATACCTGCCCAACTCCAGCCTCACCGTGACGTTGGATGCATTCAACACACCCAGGTTTGTAATTTCTACCGACGCGTTCTTATCTTCTCTCGTCGGCTGATTGAACCGCGTAACGTTAAAGTCCGAAAAATTCATAAGAATCACTGAACTCAGCTCGTTATCGCTCTGACTCTCGTTTATCTCGTCTATCAAATCCAGAGGGTCAACAATCGCAGTTACCACATGCGTTGGTGCACCGTAGAAGCTGATGTTCTTCCAGACTCCAGTTATGGTTGCGTTCTCTCCCGGCGCCAGCGTAACCTGTGTCTGATTAAGCAAACCTATCTCCGGCAGTTCAGATTGTGAAATCAGCCTGGTGGTAGTCCTCCACAAATCAACCGTGAAAGTCGCAGGTTTCGTGCCGTTGTTCCTCACTGTCGCGGTAATATTCATATCTTCTCCTATATCCGGATGCTCCGGGTCAAATGTAATATTTACAACCGTTGGGTCACGAGATGCATTCACTTCTAATGGCAGAATGAACGTGTTATTCGTTTCGTTTATCTCTTTTATCGTATTATTCCACACAGTAACATTGATGCGGTGATTGCCGGTGGTTGCAAGCCATTTCGTGGTGATGTTCTTCGTTTCGTTCCATGTTTTTGTCGCGTTCAATTGCAGATTTTCTTCGTATAGAAGTTTATTTACCGCTGTGTATCCACTGAGCGAGAAAGTTGCAAGGCTGGTTTTATAAATATAAGCGGTATCACCTGGCACCAGAATAGTATAATCTCTCCTGGAGTATGAACCTGTTTTCTCAAGTATTTTATCACCTGTTTCATTACAAATTAATAGTTTATCACTTTCGAAAAGCCTTATCCGCTCGAAATGGAGTTGTAGTGAATCCACACCCGGACGATGTATAATCGTCAGATTATCATATTCAGGCTTTAACAGTGCTGCATTTGGCGCTATCGGCAAATAAGACACCGGAAGGCTCTTATCAAAATGATATCTGTATGTGCGATTCTCAGTTTCGTAATCTATAATGCTCACATTCGCAGTTCCGTTTCGCAGTCCCACATTTGCCACCTCTGCGGTTATATCCGCGGTATCTGTGTCCGATAGATTCCTCTTTGCAGCAATTACATTTATAACCGTGAAGTCCCGTGTCGCATTTACTCGCATTATACGGGATGCGATATTGTCAGTTTTATCATCCTCTGGCACGTTGCCCTCAGGGTCTATGAACAGCAAGACCGTGTGTTCGCCCACTGTTATGTTTCGCACCCTGATTGAGACATTTTTTGAAGAATTGGCATTCACCGTTAGATTCTCATCGCGGGTTAGATTAGTCCTGTAAACAGGATAAAGGGAGATAGTATATTCCGGGGAGAAATCATTTGGATTATATTGTTTTATTTCTACCGTATCCCCGGGAACGTGAATCCAGCATGATTTGCCAGTTCTTGTAACTTCTGTATTATTTTTATCCCTTATCACGAGCACGGGAGGAGAATAATTCGGATTTATGTCTATGTAAAGATATATACACACCGCATTGTTATAAGTTTCGGACATCAACTTCGGTACTTCATTGACAGCTTTATGAAATGTATCCGACGGCTTACAATCGAAGAGCAAAGCGACACTGAAATTCGTTGCGTTCACACATCCTGAATTGTTGATAACAGCGGTGATGCTCACATCGTCCTCGTCATACGGTTGTGTGGGGTCAAACAATATGGTTCCGTTGAGTCCATGAAGTCCCAGAGTTTCCCAGGACGTGTTTCCACTAACCTCTGCACCGCAGACATATCTTACCAGCGCTTCTATATTGTTCGTCTCGTTTGTTTCGTTTATTTTGTCCTCGTAATCTGCTTCTACCTTTATCACATGCTTGCCCACTTCCGCCGTCCAGTTCGCAGTCAGAGTTTCTGACTCGTGGGGCGCTAAACTGGCTATTGGTTTTTTACCTCCCGGAATTAAAATATCATCAACGAGAAATCGGACATCGAAGTTCTTCGCTTCTTCTATTCCGATATTGGTTACGTTTGCAGTTATTCTCACGGTATCGTTATCTCTTACTGTAATATCTTCACCGATTTCGGTACCATCGAGCCATGTCAGCGAGAGGTTGGTAACTTCAAGGTCCGCAGCCTGCACGGTCATGTATTGTTTAAATGTGTTATTCGCTTCGTTGTATTCCATAATAACCCCTTCCGGGTCTATTTTAGCAACGATGAACCGTTCTCCATCTGTTTGGAAGGCCCATTCCACAGTAATATTCGCAGTTTCGTTTATTGTAAGGTTTCGTGTAGTTGTGTCAATTATATGGGTTTGTGTGAAGTAATAAATCTTGCTTACCTCTGTATCAATATCAGTATCACACGTTTCGCGTTTGTATATTTTGTTCTCCTCTTTAACTATTAAGCTGAGAATTATCTCGCCGCCGATTTCTAACGTTGCCGTTTCATTCTCCACATCGAGCGTCAGGTTAGCGGAGTTGTTTCCCGCATAAATTTGAATAGTTCTGTTATCATCGGTTTTGTTGATGGTTGCATTCCCTGCCCACTCGAGACCAAGGTCCTCGGTGAGGAATCGCAGAAGGCTTTCATTCTCGCTTCCCGGCACGTTGTCCCAGCAGAATAAGTATCTGTTTATTGTCATCCTTTTTATCGTTTCCACTATGCTTTTATTATCCATTATCCAGGGCGTCCAGCCGTGGAAACTGTGAT